>JAJZUM010000188.1 GCA_021848605.1 Pseudomonadota bacterium
TGATTTTGGATCTTTTTGAACTTCTCTGAACAAATAACTGGCGGAGAGGGTGGGATTTGAACCCACGGTAGGGGAAACCCCTACTTCGGATTTCGAGTCCGACCCGTTCAGCCGCTCCGGCACCTCTCCGCAGAGGGGGCAAAGATACACGCTCCTCGCCCATATTACAAGAGTGCGCAAGGGAAAACCTGCTGTTTACAGTGTGATACCCAGCCTCTGGGCAATTTCTACATAGGATTCGACCACATCACCTAAGCCCTGACGGAAACGGTCCTTATCAAGCTTCTTGCGCGTCTGGGCATCCCATACCCGACAACCGTCAGGGGAGAATTCGTCGCCTAGCAGGAGTTCTCCCTGATAAAGGCCAAACTCCAGTTTGAAATCTACCAGTATCATGCCTGCGGCCGCAAAACGCCCCTTCAGGATTTCATTAACACGCAGTGACTGGGCTTTCATGGTATGCAACTGATCTTCCGAAGCCCAACCAAAGCGTATGGCATGATCTTCATTGATCATGGGGTCACCCAGGGCATCATTTTTAAGAAAAAGCTCGAATACCGGGGGATTCAGTTCCAGTCCTTCCTCCAAGCCCAGACGCTTGACCAAAGAACCGGCGGCACAGTTGCGAACGACGCACTCAACCGGAATCATGGTCAATTTATGAACCAAGGCATCAATCGGCGAAATCTGGCGAATAAAGTGCGTCCGTATCCCCGCCTCTGCCAACCAGGTCATGATCTGACTGTTGAAACGGTTATTGACTTCGCCCTTACGAGCCAGTTTTTCCAGTTTCTGACCATTAAAGGCCGAAGTGTCATCCCGAAACTCGATCCACAACTGATCAGCAGCATCAGTAGCATAAACCGATTTGGCCTTGCCTGAGTACAACAGTGTTCCTTTATTCACCTGAGTAGTCTCCGTTAGGATGAAGGCCTAATGATCTGGATTTTTCGGCCAGACAGCCTGAATACGTTGCAAAATGGACCGACTGAACTCCGCAGGTGCCATGGTATCCGCATTTTCTTCAACGGACAATTGCCAGGCACTCGCACCCCGAACCAATTTGAGCTGAACGCCGCTGTTATCCTTGACCGACTTAGCCGAGTGTGCGGCCGCATCCGGTGCCTTTTCGGCAAGATAAACCAGAGCCAATTGTCGACTTATATCGTTGTAATGGATATGAGCCATTTGCAGAGCGGTTACCAGCTGATCCCAAGTCTGATCAAATCCTGCACCGGCAATTGACAATAATGGAAAACCGTTACCGTCCTCTGCCAGCCCAACCACCCAATGCAGACCTCCTAGAGTCTGGGCGTGCTCCACCTTGGCGTGGAGCAGATCAACCGGTTCAGGAATGGGATGACGATCCGAACTGACCCAAGCATTGGGAACAGGGCGTGCCGGTGGTATCGGAAACAAAGGTTGAGGACTCCGTTCCTGCACCCCGGGAGGCATCACCAGATCTGCATCATTCTTGGCCTTCAGATAAGGGTCCGGATGACGCAGCCAGGAACAGGATGCCAACACAGGCACGAGCAGATAAACCAGATACTTGAACCGCATCAAATCAACCCCGCTGCCAGCAAAGCACGTTCAACCACCGCTTGCGCCCCTTCGCCCAAGGGCGTCAAAGGCAATCGCATCGAGGGATGAATTTTCCCCATCCGCGCCAGGGCCCATTTGACCGGAATTGGATTGGATTCAACAAACAGGTCTCGATGCAGGGAGCGCAAGGGTGTATCGAGTCGGCGCACTTCTTCTACTTGGCCCAGCAAAGCAGCCTTGCACAATTGCGCCATCGCTTCAGGAGCCACATTGGCCGTCACAGAAATATTACCTTGCGCTCCCATGAGCATAAGCGCAGCAGCCGTCGCATCATCACCCGAATACACGGCCATCCGCCCCTGAACTGCATGAATCAGATCAATACCGCGCCCCAACTGCCCGGTTGCATCTTTGATTCCAACAATATTGGGGATATCAGCCAGGCGAACAACCGTTTCATTGAGCAGATCAACCCCAGTTCGTCCCGGTACATTGTAAAGAACCAAAGGAACAGAGACATTTTCGGCCAAAAAACGAAAATGCTGATACAAACCTTCCTGGGTCGGCTTGTTGTAATAGGGCGTGACCAGCAAGCAGGCATCAACACCCAATTTGCAGGCCGCTTCAGTCAGTTCATGTGCCTCCTGGGTACTGTTGGCTCCAGTTCCAGCCATGACACGAATCCGTCCGGCGGAACGCTGCAGCACGCGACTGACCACACCCAGATGTTCATCAACGTTCAGAGTAGCTGATTCACCCGTCGTCCCCACGGCCACGATCACATCGGTACCCGAGGCGATATGCCAGTCAACCAGCGCGTCCAGTGCGGCATGATCGACAGCACCCCCATCGCTCATGGGCGTTACCAACGCCACCATACTTCCCCGCAACATCGGCAGTTCTCCCCTGCAAGCAAAGAAGTAATCTTAACGATGCCAGACCCTGCCGACAAGGCATCAAGACTTATTTAGCGTCTAAATCAGCCTGTGAAAGCTCATCTTTGTAAGATTCCCGGTCGCGGATCGACTGAACAAAGAAGTTTCCATGCTCTGAACAACGACCGAAAGGAGTTTTACCATGTCCATGATGTGCAAAATGAACGATTCCTGTTCCCACGCGAAAGGAATGTGTATCCATGAAAAAATAATGCTTGGCATGATGCTGTTGCTGGTAGCTGGAGGCTCTGCCCATTGGGTGCTACATCTGTTCTGATGGCGATTATTAAGGCTGATCTTGTTCTGGATCAGCTTCAACCCTTGCCCTGATGATGCATTCCTGCTACACCATGACAGAATAGTTTGATGTGTCGAGGTTGGGTATGCCCGCAAAATCCGTTCATCTGGCCTTGGGCGGCCTGCATTGTGCCAGTTGCGTCCAACGGGTACAGACAGCCTTACGTCAGGTCCCTGGCGTCGATGGAACAACCGTCAACCTTGCCGATCGCAGTGCAGAAGTGCGTGGACAACCAGAACCCAATGACCTGATCAAGGCCGTTGAATCGGTTGGATTCAAAGCGTGGCTGATGCAGGATACCCGTGATTCTCTTGAACTGCAGGAACGCATCACGCGCCAGGAACTACTCTGGAAATCAGCGCGCACCGTACTGGGTCTGGTGTTCGGCGCCATGCTGCTGATGCATATGCCCCACAAAGCATCTCTCAGTCTTGACTGGGATCAAACCCGTATATATTGGCTGCGCCTGTCCCTGGAAACGGGGATGGTCATGCTGATTGTTGGCTGGCACTACTACCTCGGTGCATGGAAAGCCCTGCAGACCCGCTCAGCTACCATGGACACCCTGATCAGTCTGGGAACCTTGTCATCCTACTTCTATTCACTAGCGGTTGTTCTCATTCCTGGCTTTTTCCCCGCTGATGCCCGACATCTCTATCTTGATGCTGCCATCATGATTGTCAGTCTGGTCAATCTGGGGTCGGTACTCGAGACCCGCGCCCGCCGAAATGCGCAAACAGCCATCCGCAAACTGGTCGAACTGCAGCCAGACGAAGCCACCCTGATCCAGGAACAGGGTGAGTCGCTGGTCTCCATGCAGCAAATACGGCCTGGGGACGTTCTGCTCATCAGACCGGGTGAACGTATTCCGGTTGATGGCACCGTTCAAGAAGGGCAGTTGCATATCGATGAATCACTGCTCACCGGTGAATACCGCCCCGTCCTTAAATCCATAGGCGCACAACTGCACGCCGGCAGCTACAATCTAGCCGGGTCTGCCCGCATGACCGTCACCGGAATCGGCGAATCCACCACCCTGGCTGAGATTATCCGCCGAGTCCGCGAAGCACAAAATGCCCGCCCACCGATCGCCAGTCAGGTTGACCGCTGGGCCAACATTTTTGTACCGATCGTGCTGAGCATTGCATTGATCACCCTTTTAGCCTGGCTCAGCTTTGGACCTGCCCCACGACTGACTCATGCACTGGTTGCTACCGTCTCGGTACTGATCATTGCCTGCCCCTGCGCCCTTGGTCTGGCTGTACCCATGTCCATCATGATGGCTTCTGATCTTGCTTCACGACACGGTATTCTGATTCGTGATGGTGAAGCACTGCAGACCGCAAGTCGTCTGACGGTGCTATTTTTTGACAAAACCGGCACTCTTACCGAAGGTCGAGGTTCCCTGAACATCGTTCATCGACTGGGTTCCTACGAAGAAGCCTCGTTGATTTCCTGGGCAGCGGCCATCGAACAAAACTCTGAACATGCCTTTGCCCAGGCCGTTGTTCGCCGGGCCCGACGTGACAACCTTCCCATTCCCGCCTGCCTCTCTTTCGCATCCTTTGCCGGTCTTGGAGTCTCTGGCATCGTCGAAGGCCATCGTATACTGCTCGGTACCGCCAGCTATCTAAATCAGCACCAAATCATGACGGATGCGGCAGGGAATACGCTGAGCCAATGGAGCGAGGAAGGTATCAGCCCCATTTTGATGGCGGTCGATGGCACACTTGAAGCCATCCTAGGCATCACCGATACCGTCCGCATTGATGCGCGCAAGACACTCGGACGACTGCATCAACTGGATATTCAAACCATGCTGCTCAGTGGAGACCATGAACGGACCACAGCCCATCTAGCCCATGAACTTGGGGTTCAACAGTTCTGGGGCGGTTGCTCGCCCGAAGAAAAATTACGAATTTTGCATGAGCAACAGGTTCGAGGCGAAATAGTCGGTATGGTTGGCGATGGCATTAACGACGCCCCTGCCCTCGCCGCTGCCGACGTCGGCATTGCCCTCGGTCATGGAACTGATATTGCCATGGCCGCCAGTGGCATTACCTTGACCAATGAACGACTCGACAACCTCATTC
>JAJZUM010000189.1 GCA_021848605.1 Pseudomonadota bacterium
CATGCTTGACCTCCTTGATTGTGAACGAATGTCCGTGCCAGAAGTACGGGACAAATCTAATTTAGGGCAAGATAAAATATATGTCTAATTGATTAAATAAATATATTTGATAGTTTTAGCCAATCAACAAGTTTGACTCAAAACCGCCAACTATCCTACTCCACATCCTATGCATCCTAAAAATGCATGAGTTTTCGGGTTTATGTTCTAATAAAAAGAATAAATAGTTATTTTCAATATGTTTTACAAAAACAAAAATTGATTACAGAATGCCTTAGGCTCTTGAACGCAGGAGCCAACAAGTACAAAGAGGAGAAAATCGATGTACGTTCTGGGCAATACCCTGGCTGTGTGGGCTCCTGTGCTGTTGATGCTGCTGTTCATGGTTTGGGAGCGATGGGGCAAAGATGACGATGTGGTTTACTGGCAGCGCTTCATCCGATTATGTCTGCTGGCATTTGGGCTGACAGTTGTCACGCTTGGCAACAACCTGTTTGGTCATAAAGTCGCAGGTCCGGGTTGGCAAGTCAACAGGTTGGGCAGTCTGCTGGCGGTACTGGTTCAGGGGCTTGGTCTGGTCATTGCCGGATTTTCGGCTCGTTATCTCGAAGGTGAGCCGGCTCAGAGTCGCTATCGGATTGCCCTGGCAGCCGTTTTGGCCGCTGTGCATGTCTTGCTACGGACAGACAATGTTTTTTTGCTGGTCATTGCCTGGAGCTTGATTGGCCGGATGTTGCAACCACTACTCTGTTTTTACGGCGATCGTCCCTTTGCCTTGTTGGCCGCACATAAAAAGCGTTTGGCCGACCGAATGGCTGATGGCTTGCTTGTGATCGCCATGCTGGCATGGTGGCAGAGCACAGGTACCCTGCATTTGCCGGATCAGGCTGGTTTGCCGCATCATGCCGTTACTCCTCTGTTGCAGTTATGCGCCGGCCTTGTTGTGCTGGTCGTTGTGTTGCGAACCGCATTGTTACCCGTTCATGGCTGGCTGATCCAGGTCATGGAAGCACCGACGCCGGTTTCAGCCTTGCTGCATGCTGGGGTGGTTAATCTTTCCGGGTATGTACTCATCCGTATGGCTCCTCTTCTTGATCAGGTTGAGTGGGCGAGGCTAATGCTGGATCTGTTTGGAGGAGTTACCGCTGTTTTGGCTGGATGGGTCATGTTAACCCGGATCAGCATCAAGGTTCGTCTGGCCTGGTCGACGGTTGCTCAGATGGGTTTTATGCTGCTGGAGTGTGGAGCTGGTCTGTATTCGCTGGCGGCCCTGCATATGATCGGGCACTCCCTCTACAAGGCGCATGCCTTTCTCGCTGCATCGGATACCGTCCGTCAGACACGTTATGCCCTGATGCAGGCTAACAGCGCGTGGCTTCCTGCAAGTCTTTATCTTGCTCCTTTGGGAGCAGTGGCACTGATGATGACTGTCCAGAAGCTGATGCAGGTGGTTGCATGGCCGTGGTGGTGGACTATGACGCTGGGGTTGATGTGGGCGCCTTTGTTATGGGTTCGTACCGAAGATCACAGCAGGCAGATCCTGTTCGGATGGATGCGCGGACTGGGCATGCTCCTGGTTCTTACCCTGGCGTTGCGGCTGGTTCATTGCCTGCCTTTGGGTGTTCAGGATCAACCGGATGCTGCCATGGGGCCCTTAATCGTCATCATGATGGCAGTTAATGCCGTGTTGCTGGTCCTGCTGCAACGCCAGCCTGCGCAATTGCTTTGGGCAAGACGCTGGAGCTATGCCGGATTTTATCTGGATGAGGCGTTTACCCGTCTGGCCTTGCAGTTGTGGCCGACACGATGGGTTCCCCAGGTATCCGAGCATCCCAACCATGATCAGCATGACCTAAGGAGTGCATCATGATCGTCGCAGCACAACCCAACGAGTTTGCAGGAATCGAAGCAGAGGTACGGCAGCAAGAGTGGTATCATCGGGTTGAACAGGCCTGTGCCCAGGCTTGTGCAGCCATCGCGCCCGCCTGGCCTCTGGATCAATCGATTGCAGTCAATCCCTACTGGTGCCGGATTGGTTTGCCGATGCGACAGGTGGCGGCGCGTATGGCCGTGCTTGCCGGTATTCGTGTATTTCCGGCACGTTCGATGCTTCGTGCCAAGTTTGCCGATGGAACAATCGGTCGTGAGGATCTGGAGGCAGCGCATGCACTCTTGCATGCCAACAAGCCGATGCCATACGATCATCAGCAATTTGGGCGAGCCCTTGCCGAGGAATTACCGTTTCAACCCGTTTCCTTGTTGATTGATGTGCTTGATCAGAGCCTTGGACGAAAAAATCACTTGGGCTGGCGTCAGGCGATTACGCATCAGGTCAGTCAGACCTGCGCCACCTATTTTGATCAGCAGCAAGCGGACTGGCAGCCTCAGCGTCGCGGAGGTCTCTATGCCTTTTGGCTGGAGACGATTCGACATGATCATGGCATAGGGTTGTTGATGGGACTGCCAGGTTTAGGTCAAGCCCTTGAGCATTTGCCGAAGGATCGGACTAAGGCTGAACAATGGGCGATGCAGCGTTTGGGGTTGGCTCAAGAGGTTTGGCCGGATTATCTGGAGGCCGTGTTGCTGACGGTGCAGGGATGGGCTTCGTGGTGCGCTTATCTGCAATGGCAGGCACGGCTTCAAGGTGAGTCGGATGAACACATCCGGGAGTTATTGGCCATACGCCTGGCGTGGGGAGTCATTTTGCTGGAGTGCAGTCATGCTGAGCATGCCCGTCAGGCTTTTGTCGTACTGCAAAGGACCTGGGCTGAAGTTCCCATCCGTATCGAAGAGGCAGCGGCGCAACTGGCTGTTGATGAATTAGCCCAGATGGCACTTGAGCATTCCTGGCAGCGTGCTTTCGGCCAGATGTTGCAAGCATCGCATCCGAACAACATGCCGAAGGCTTTACCTAAGGTACAGATGATGTTTTGTATTGATGTACGCAGTGAACCGATGCGTCGAGCCATTGAGTCGCATTCCGAATCGATTGCCACCAAAGGTTTTGCTGGATTCTTTGGTTTGCCGGTGGCCTATACACCTGTGGGTACGGCATTACGGCGTCCTCAGTTGCCAGGACTGCTGGCGCCGTCTATGGAGGTCTCTGAAGTCTGTGTGCCAGCCATTGATTCCGTAAAGGGGCAAAGCACCCAAGCAGAAGATGTGGGGATATTTGTGCGATCCCGACAGAATCACCTCAAGAGGGCTGCACAGTGGGGGCAGTTGCAGCGCTGGCCGGGTGCGGTCTACAGCTATGTCGAGGCCATGGGTTTTGGCTATCTGCCCCAATTGTTACGGGGACTGTACCCAGGATCGTCGTCCCGCCGAAAGGATGATCGTTTTGGCCTCTCCAGGGCAGGTCAGGATTTGTGCCGCCCCAGGCTCATAGGGGTTGCGCCGAGCGAACAAATCAAACTGGCAGCAGGTGTGCTGCAGGCCATGGAATTGCCGGAGCAGATGGCTGAACTTGTGGTTTTTGTGGGGCATGGCAGTCAAACGGCGAATAACGCCCATGCTGCTGCGCTTGATTGTGGCGCTTGTTGTGGTCAGACGGGTGAGGTGAATGCCCGTACTTTGGCCCTGCTGTTGAACGATGCGGAAATACGTCGAGGCCTTGGTGAGTACGGCATCGAAATTCCTGAAAAAACATGGTTTTTAGCAGGATTGCACAATACCACAACCGATGAGTTCGAATGGTTTGACCAGGATCTTTTGCCACATCAGCATGCCAGCCTTCTTGCCGAGCTGTGCGAGGTGTGCGAACAGGCCGCAGACCAGGTGCGTCGGACAAGGGCGCGTGTTCTGGGTATGGATGTCTCCGGCGATCCGGTACAACTGCTAAAATCCTTTCGGCGTCGGGCCAATGATCCAGCTCAGACCCGCCCGGAATGGGGTCTTGCTGGCAATGCAGCCTTTATCATCGCCGCCAGAAAACGGACCTTGGGTCTTGACCTCAAAGGACGCTGTTTTCTGCATGATTATCAACCTGAATCGGATCCTCAAGGCAACCGGCTCGAATCGCTGATGACGGCTCCCATGCTGGTGACCCACTGGATCAGTGCCCAGTATCATGCTTCAACCTGTGATCCTGAACGCATGGGCAGTGGCAATAAGGTATTGCACAATGTTGTCGGCGGACATATTGGTGTCTTTGAAGGCAATGGTGGTGATTTACGCATAGGTCTTTCCCGGCAGTCCTTGCACAATGGTCATGCTTGGGTGCATGAGCCGCTGCGTTTGAGCGTGGTGATTGATGCTCCGGCCGAGCGAATTGAACAGATTGTGCAACGTCATGAAGTGCTCAGGAACCTGGTGCATCATCACTGGCTGTACCTGATGCGTCTGGAAGGTCAGTCACTGTACCTGTACTGGCAGGGGCAATGGCAGGCCGTGGCGCAATGAACCGATATGAGCGGGAACGGGTCGCCTTTCTAAACCAGCATGGCAAGGAGCAGAGGGTTGCCGTCGTACTGGAGCCCGGCTTGGGCTGTCACGTCGTGCGTATCCATGGCTTTGATACCGATACTCTGGGTACGTTCACACGTGAACGGCCCCGACCAGGAACACAACGGGAGATGGCGCGCTTCAAGGCTCGTAAAGGCATGGAACTTTCGGGATGGTCGATAGGACTGGGGAGCGAGGGCAGTTTTGCTCCCGATCCCTATACCGGCTGGCTGAGCTGGAATCGAGAGTTGCTGCTATGGGTGGATGATCGACTTGGCCTTGAGGTGACCGGCTGGGCAGAGGCACCGGGGCGATTTATGCAGGGACTGATTCATCATGTACACTTGTCCGCGCATTCCCCTTGCTAGGCGAGTTCCGAACCAGCCTTGCGCCAGCAGGGGGTCAAGCGGACGGTTT
>JAJZUM010000019.1 GCA_021848605.1 Pseudomonadota bacterium
TAGCCCCATTCATTGTCGTACCAGAGTACAACCTGATGCAGATTTCCCAATGAACGCGTCTGGGTCGCATCAAATACACAGGACCAAGGCTCATGGATAAAATCTGAAGACACCAAAGGCTCATGGATCCATGACATGATACCTGGCCAATGTAATCTGGAGGCTTCAAGAAAAAGTTGATTCAGTGCTGCAACGTCCATGCGCGTACATGCCTCGATCGTTATTTCAACCATCGCAACATTAGCCGTGGGAACCCTGATGGAATGGCCATCCATACGATCAGCAAGTTCAGGGAACAGCTGGCGTAATGCACCCAACGCACTGGTTGTCGTTGGAATGATATTACTTCCGCAAGCACGCGCTCGTCGAAGATCCCGATGGACATGATCGAGAGCATGCTGATCCGATGTAACGGCATGAACTTCCGTCACCATCATTGACACGATTCCCAGATGTTGCTGCAGAATGATCAGAGGTGGAACAAGCGCATGTGTGGTACAGGAAACCGAGGAAAGGATCCGGTGTTCATTTCTTATCTGCTCATGATTGAAACCATAAACCACTAGAAAATCAATTGGATCAAATGGAGCAGCTGCAATAATGACCCGGGATGCTCCCGACTTCAGGTGTTTTTCGGCAGCAGCCCTAGAACGAAAATGTCCCGTACATTCAAGAACAACATCGACACCCTGTCTGACCCAGGGCAATCGTCCAGGTTCTGGTTCAAAACTGAGCGGTATACTATAGTTGGAAATATTTAACTGATCTTGTTCAAACTCCACCCGATGGGGAAAGCGACCGTGGGTACTATCATAACGCAACATGTGCGCCAGTGTGGCCGCATCCGTAAGATCGTTAATACCGACCCAGCGTATCGATTCAGGACACCCTCGCTCGAACCAGGCGCGCAATACAAGTCGCCCAATCCTGCCAAAACCGTTAATGGCAAGATTAAGTGCGTTCATTAAAAAGCCTGAACTGCGGCAATCACAGCTTCCACGGTAATGCCAAAATGTTTGTAGAGTGCTCCGGCTGGTCCGGATGCACCATAACCTTCCATGCCAACAACAGCACCATCTAGGCCCACAAAGCGGTACCAGTAGTCCTTCAGTGCGGCTTCAACGGCTACACGACGACGAACCTGGGGGGGAATAACCTGGTGCTGCCATTCAACCGGTTGAGCTAGAAAAACATCGACACTAGGCATGGATACCACACGCACGGATACTGACTGCGTCGACAGTTGTTCTGCAGCCGCAAGAGCAATCTGGACTTCTGAACCTGTTGCAATCAGTACGGCATCGGGCAGACCGTCCGTATCACGCAATATATATCCGCCAGAGGCAATACGTGCAAGCCAATCAACGCCATGACTGGCTTTTGGCACAACAGCAGGAAGATTCTGTCGCGACAAAACAAGCGCTGTTGGGCCCCGCCGTTCCAAGGCAAGTTTCCATGCCACGGCAGTTTCCGTAGCATCAGCAGGCCTCCAGGTACTTAGACCAGGAGTCTGGCGTAAACTCGCCAACTGTTCGACAGGTTGATGTGTCGGCCCATCTTCCCCAAGACCAATTGAGTCGTGCGTCAAAACATGGATCAATCGCAGCTGCATCAGGGAAGCCATGCGCAGCGCGTTGCGCTCATATTCCATGAAAACCAGAAAAGTTGCTCCATAGGGAATGAATCCTCCATGTAAGGCTATACCGTTCATAATGGCCGCCATGCCAAACTCGCGCACACCATAGTGAATATAATTGCCTGAGGCATTCTGCTGTACGGATACCGACCCCTTCCACAGAGTCAGGTTGGATCCTGCCAAATCAGCGGAACCGCCCAAAAGCTCCGGTAGCAATGGGCCTAATTGCTGTAGGCAGTCCTGAGACGCCTTGCGAGTAGCTACATTGATTCCCTGAGCCTGGGTATCCATAATCCAGCGTTCAAATTCAGCCATAGCCTGATCGTCAATATCCCCCTTGAGGGCTGCCTTGAGCTGTTTGGCCAGTTTGGGATAGCTATCCTCATAGCGCGTCCACAAGGACGCCCATGCATCATGTAGCGATTGTCCACGTGTAACTTGTAGCCATTCTTGACGAATGGTTTCAGGTATTGAAAAGGGTTCCTCTGACCAGCCCAACTGTTCACGGGCGCGCCGAATTTCATCGGGGCCCAAGGGACTACCGTGGCATATTTCCTGACCTTGCTTGGTTGGAGCTCCAAGGCCAATTACCGTGCGAGCGATCACAAGTACAGGTTGCCCGCTATCAACACATGCCTGCCTATACGCTTCCTGAATGGCCAGTCGATCGTGCCCATCAACAGGACCAATGACACGCCAGCCGTAAGACCGAAAACGCAGGGCAGTATCATCACTAAACCAGCCCTCCACCTCTCCATCGATCGAAATACCATTGTCATCGTATACGGCAATTAGCTTGCCCAAACCAAGAGTTCCGGCAAGGGAACAAACTTCATGGGATATACCTTCCATAAGACAACCATCCCCGAGGAAAACCCAGGTATGGTGATCAATAACGGGAAACCCTGGCTGATTGAAACGTGCTGCAAGAATTTTCTCTGCCAGCGCCATACCCACCGCATTTGCCAAACCCTGCCCTAGCGGTCCGGTAGTTGTTTCGACGCCCGGTGTTTCCCGATATTCGGGATGACCTGGTGTTTTGGAATGGAGTTGCCGAAACTGCCTCAAATCTTCCAGGGAGAGATCATAACCACTCAAATGCAACAAACTATACAGTAATGCTGAAGCATGGCCATTCGACAACACAAACCGATCACGGTTCACCCAAGAAGGATCCCTTGGGTCATGCACCAGAAAATCCCGCCAAAGAACTTCAGCAAGATCCGCCATACCCATTGGCGCTCCCGGATGGCCCGAATTAGCCTGTTGCACCATATCCATTGCCAGGATCCGAAGTGCATTGGCATGCACGCGTTGCTTCAGTTCGTTGGTCACCTTGCCTTCACTCCTGTCGCATTTACAAAAACCTATTTTCTCTCAATCGAAGCGTTCTGGGAACCATAAGCTGAACTAATTACAATTCTCAGCTATGATAGGCCATGCAGGCTTTGGCTCCTTCGGCCTGTAACAACTCTGAATCATATTCACACCCTTTTCATGAAAAAAAGGAGACATCTCATGTCTAACTACAGCGTGTTCACCTCAGAATCAGTTTCTGAGGGTCACCCCGACAAAATGGCTGATCAAATTTCGGATGCCATTCTGGATGCCATTATTGCTGAAGATCCCCATGCTCGTGTAGCCTGCGAAACCTTGGTCAAAACGGGGGTGGCTATTATTGCAGGTGAAATTACTACAACTGCCAATATTGATTTTGAACATTTGACCAGACAGGTGATTCTGGACATAGGTTACAACTCTTCAGATGTCTGCTTTGACGGGAAAACCTGCGGCGTGCTTAATCTGGTTGGCAAACAGTCCCCAGACATTCATCAAGGAGTTGATCGCAGCAAACCCGAAGACCAAGGCGCTGGTGACCAGGGGCTCATGTTTGGTTATGCCACCAATGAAACCGAATCTCTGATGCCTGCACCAATTGCTTACGCCCATTTGCTCATGGAACGTCAGGCAACTGCCCGCAAAAGTGGACTACTTCCCTGGTTGCGGCCTGATGCCAAATCCCAGATAACCTTTCGCTACGAAAATGGTGTGCCCATCAGCATCGACGCGGTCGTTCTTTCTACCCAGCATGCGCCCGACGTTCAGGACAAGGATTTACGTGACGGTGTTATGGAACTGATTATCAAACAGGTTCTTCCTGCCCATCTGCTGACACCAACAACGAAGTTTTTCATCAACCCCACCGGCCGATTTGAAATCGGCGGCCCGATGGGTGACTGTGGACTGACTGGACGAAAGATTATTGTGGACTCATACGGGGGCATGGCACGCCACGGCGGCGGTGCGTTTTCGGGCAAAGATCCATCCAAAGTCGATCGCTCGGCTGCCTACGCAGGGCGCTACGTTGCAAAAAATATTGTAGCAGCAGGTCTCGCTGACCGCTGTGAGATCCAGGTTTCCTACGCCATTGGTGTTGCTGAACCAACCTCAATTTCCGTCAATACCTTTGGTACTGGAAAAATAGGTGATGATCGTTTGGTTGATCTGATTCGAAGCCATTTTGAGTTGCGTCCTTATGGCCTGATTCGCCAACTCAACCTGCTCCACCCCATGTACCGTCGAACTGCGACTTATGGTCATTTTGGTCGTGCCAGCGAACTGGTCGAACAGCAAGGGGAATCATGGTATACATTCAGCTGGGAGCGCACCGACAAGGCTGATGCTCTACGCGCTGATGCCGGAATTTAATTTCCGGCACTTTCGCTAAGGCGCACCCGAGCCCGACGAACGGCCTCACGCACTTGGGCGGGGGCCGTGCCACCGACGTGGTTTCGCAGACTGACAGATCCCTCTAGAGCAAGCACATGGTAAATATCAGATCCAATATCCTTATGAAATTGCTGAAACTGAGCAACGGTCAGATCAGTGAGTTCAAGATTTTGTTCAATGCAGAAATGAACAATTTTTCCAACGACTTCATGCGCATCCCGGAATGGCAGATTTTTTCGAACCAGATAATCTGCCAGATCGGTTGCCGTTGCATAGCCCTGCAGGGCTGCTGAACGCATACGTTGCCGATCTGGCTGCAGATGCGGCACCATATCCGACATGGCACGCAAACAGCCCTGCAAGGTATCGACAGTATCAAACAGAGGTTCTTTGTCTTCCTGATTATCCTTGTTATAGGCCAAAGGTTGCGATTTCATGAGGGTGAGCAGACTTACCAAATGCCCGTAAACCCTTCCCGTCTTTCCTCGCAAAAGTTCGGGAACATCCGGATTCTTTTTCTGGGGCATAATGGAAGAACCCGTACAAAACCGGTCCGGAAGTTCCACAAATGCAAACTGGCTGGAGGACCAAAGCACCAACTCTTCTGCCATTCGAGAAAGATGCATCATCATCAAACTGGCTGCTGAGCAGAACTCTATGGCGAAATCCCGGTCCGATACAGCATCCAGCGAATTCTCGCAGATCGCATCAAAGCCAAGCAATCGAGCCGTCATCACCCGATCAATCGGGTAACTCGTCCCTGCAAGGGCAGCAGATCCGAGTGGCATTCGATTGATTCGACGACGCACATCAATTAGACGCTCATCATCACGCCAAATCATCTCGAACCACGCCATGAGATGATGACCAAAAGTTACCGGCTGAGCAACTTGCAAATGAGTAAATCCAGGCATGATCGTTGCGGCTTCTTCTTCGGCACGATCAAGCAAGGTTTGCATGAGACGCTGCAGCAGCCCCCGGATTGCATCAAGGCTGTCACGCATATAAAGTCTGATATCCGTTGCAACCTGATCGTTACGCGATCTACCGGTATGCAGTTTTTTACCCGCGATTCCGATTCGGTCCGTCAGTCGCGCCTCAATGTTCATGTGCACATCTTCAAGATCAACGCGCCACTCAAATTGACCCGATTCAATTTCAGCCTTTATCTGGGTAAGTCCTTCCGCTATCGCATTCCACTCCTCTTGGGAAAGAATTCCAACCTGAAACAGCATTTCTGCATGAGCCATGGAACCACGAATATCCTGAGAATACATGCGTTGATCAAAAAGCACTGAGGCCGTGAAACGCTCAACGAATTGATCGGTAGGCTCTTGGAAACGCCCTCCCCACAACTTGTCCTGATGACTCATGAATTTTTTCCACTCAGACGTTATACTGAATTGAGGTTCAGATGGCATTGAGGGAATCAATGTTATTCCCACATATCGTCTAGTGTAACCAATGTTGAAGGTTGAGGAAATAAACTGGCCGTGAATAAGCACCGTATTAAAAACTTGCGAAATGAACTAGGTCTTTATTTATATCTTAGCAAGCGTGCTCCTGAACTGCAAAACTGCCTGGTTCAACTTCATCAACAACTTCGCGAGGACGATACCCTCTATGTCAGTATTGCTTTTGAGCAGCCTCAGGTTCTTTCTTGGCAAATTGATCTTTTTCATAAATATATGAACCATGGGCAACTGCTTGTTTGCGACAATTCTTGTAATACGCTCAAACGAGAAGAAATCAAGGAGCTTTGCCGCGTCAAGAATATTCCTTATCTGCCATTACCAAGCAACCCAACCCGACATGTTAATCGCTCTCATGGCAATGCAATGTCATGGATTCATCAGCATGTGCTCAAACAGCTTGAGAACGTACATGTGGCATTCATTGATCACGATTTGCTGCCTGTACAGCCCTGGGATATGTCTAAAAAACTAATGAAACAGCCTTGCTATGGATTGCGCAATATGGGGAAGTCAGGGAGTTGGTCTCTTTGGGCTGGATACTGTGCCTATCAAACAGGTGTGATTCATAAGCTACGTTCCAATTTTCTCTATGATTTTTCATTGGAATTGGATACGGGGGGGCGTCTCTGGCAGTACTATTATCAGGGAATTGTCAACGATACAATGAGTTTTGCTCAGTCTGAAGTCATTGCTATTCCAGATCATCAAACAGGGATAGCTCAAAGAATACAGATCATCGATCAATCATGGCTTCATGTTGGAGGAGTGAGCTACAGTCGCCATCAAGAACAAACCCTGCAATTTTTTTCCAAACTCATTACTGCCCTGTTGGCTGGTGCTTCATGGGATACTCTGGTTCTTGACGGTCTTAGATAGGTAGATGTCACTTTGCGTTGCAAGCACAGTACACATATTTGCTTTAAACTGGTATTCATTTACTGAATCGGCTCAGGAACTCGCCCATGTCTATAGAAACTGCTGATCTTGTTGCAACACTCAGCGATGAACATATTGTTACTTATCTAAAAAATCATTCGGATTTTCTGCAACGACACCCAGAAGTCCTTGCTGATCAGGAGTTACGACATGAGTCAGGAGAAGCCATTTCTCTGGTTGCACGGCAAATTACAGCACTGCGTGAGCGTAATGAATCGTTGAGTTTACACCTTGATCGACTTTTGGACATTGCACGTGATAATGACCAGATTTTTACGCGCATCCGTCAACTTACCCTCGATATGCTGCAAGCTGAATTGCTTGATCATCTGGTAAAAGTACTGACCAAAGGCCTCAGGGAGGACTTCAGTATCGAGTTCATGCAACTCATTCTTTTTACTGGTGTACTCCCCATTCCTGAAGGAGTACGTATTGATACGCTCACGCACGCCCATGAACGTATTCCTTCTCTGCTACGAGGTCCAAGCATATGTGGTCTGCTTCGCCTTGATGAGCTTGATTATTTGTTTGGTGTCGACGGCGCCATGATTGGTTCTGCTGCAGTTCTGCACCTATCTCTTCCCAATCAGAAATCGCTTGGACTTCTCGCCATCGGACACAGGGAACGTGAACATTTTCGTAGTTCGATGGATACCCTGTTCGTCAATTTCCTTGGTGATGTATTTGCCCGACTACTCAATAGGTTTTAGGTATGGATAACCTTGACTGTCTCATAGAAGAGTATGCCAGACGCCAGCAAGGAAGCCGCACACTCTCACATCGCACGATTGCTTCATACCTCTCTGATTTAAAGAAGCTTGCAAACTTTCTTAGGACGCAAGGCATGACCTCATGGACCAATCTTTCTACAGAACAGATTGTGCTCTTTTGGGGCCAACAACGGCAGTTGGGTGTTAAAACGGTCAGTCTGCGGCGTATTTCTGCCGCACTTCGTCATTTCTGGAACGACACACCCAATCTTCAGACGCACACCCTGTCTATTCCAAAGCTACAGCGCGCCGGACGCACATTGCCCGATGTTCCAGATGTTGATCAGCTTAGTCATTTTTTTAACACACTAGCCCAGTCAGGAAGTTTTCTCGGTATTCGCGATTGGGCAATGACCGAACTTTTTTACTCAAGCGGTCTGCGCCTACAGGAGCTTGCTGACGTGCAGATCAATGAACTTCAACTTGCTGACCATGCAAGCATTCGGGTTAAAGGAAAGGGGCAAAAAACACGCATTGTGCCCATTGGCACCAAGGCACGAGAAGCACTATCACTCTGGCTACAAACAAGACCACAGGCTAATTGCACCTCTCTACATCTTTTTGTTTCAAAGTCAGGGCATCCCCTACACCCACGCTCGATACAAAAGCGACTGGCTCAACTGTCTGCACAACTCGGCATGCACCTGCACCCGCATATGCTTCGACACGCCTTTGCATCACACCTTCTTGAATCAAGCGGAGACTTGCGCGCCGTACAGGAACTCTTGGGACACAGCCAGCTCAGCACTACTGCTATCTACACCCATCTTGACTTCCAGCACCTCGCAACCGTATACGATCAAGCCCACCCACGCGCACAGACCAGACTTCCAAACGATTCCTGATCTAATTGAACGGCTGATCGTATTTACTGCCAACCCCAACGCTTGCGATAAAAATGTTTCATAGCCTGGGTCAGAAACACATATCCAAACAACATCACCAAAAGCCAAGGAAAATATCCAAGAGGAACTGCCTGTAACTTGAACCAGTGCGCCAAAGGACCCATGGGAATCAGTATGCCCACGGCAATTGTAGCCAACGTCATAATAAGCAAAGGTGGTGCTGCAATGCTCTGGATAAAGGGAATTTTCTGGGTACGAATCATGTGCACAATCATGGTCTGTGACACCAGACCTTCAATAAACCAGCCGGATTGGAATAAAGTCTGATGTTCAGCTGAATTGGCTCCAAAGATAAACCACATGATTGCAAAAGTTGTGATATCGAAAATAGAGCTGATGGGGCCAAAAAAAATCATGAATCGGCCAATATCATCCGATTGCCAACGCTGTGGCTTTGCCAAAAGCTCCTTGTCAACATGATCAAAAGGGATACCGAGCTGGGAAATGTCATAGAGAAGATTCTGGACAAGTAGGTGCAAAGGCAGCATCGGCAGAAAGGGTAAAAAAGCTCCTGCTACCAATACACTAAATACATTTCCAAAATTTGAACTGGCGGTCATCTTGATATACTTGAGCATATTGGCAAAGGTCTTTCGACCTTCGATCACGCCTTCTTCAAGAACCATAAGGCTTTTCTCAAGCAGAATCAGATCAGCTGCCTCTTTGGCAATGTCCACAGCTGTATCGACCGATATGCCAATATCAGCTGTTCTGAGTGCTGGAGCATCATTGATGCCATCACCCATAAAGCCAACAACATGCCCTTCATCCCTGAGCACTCTGACAATTCTTTCCTTCTGATTAGGAGAAAGTTTGGCAAAAACTGTAACCTTGGCAGCTTCGATCTTTAGCTGAGCATCATCCATAGCCTCAACTTGGTGTCCTAAAAGCATGCCCTCGACATCCAAACCTACCTCACGACAAATCTTTGCGGTCACAAGATCATTATCACCGGTAAGAATCTTGACCTGAACACCATGCTCTGCCAAAGCAGCCAGGGCTGGGGCTGTTGATTCCTTTGGAGGATCGAGGAAAGCAATATATCCCTCCAAAACAAGATCCTGTTCATCAGAAATTGCATAAGAGTCTTTGCTGGTATGAAATACCCGAGATGCAACAGCAACGACACGAAGGCCTTCACGGTTCAGACTTTCAGTTATTTCTCGAATCCTTGTCAACGCTTCACCTTGCAAGGGCTTGATCTGATCGCCCTCCCGAATCCATCGGGATACTGAAAGCATCTCTTCAACAGCACCTTTACAAATGAGAACAGCACCCTCGTCTGCGCTCCGTACCACCACTGACATACGTCGGCGATTGAAATCAAATGGAATTTCATCCAATTTCTGAAAGCGCTCAGACAGTTTTCCTTCATTTGCCAGATCGGCATGTTCGAGGACGGCAACATCCAGAAGATTCTTTAGACCAGTCTGATAATAGCTATTCAAATAGGCCAACTCCAAAACACGCCGAGAAGGCTCACCCTCTGTATCAGCATGGCGTTCCAGAAAAATCTTGTCTTGTGTCAGAGTACCCGTTTTATCCGTACAGAGAATATTCATGGCGCCAAAATTCTGAATGGCATCAAGGCGCTTGACAATCACTTTTTTGCGTGAAAGATAGACAGCTCCCTTGGCCAAGGTCGATGTTACAATCATCGGCAACATCTCGGGTGTCAATCCAACCGCGACAGAAAGAGCAAACAAGGCAGCATCCTGCCAGTTGTGTTTGGTCACTCCGTTGAGAATCATGACAATTGGCGTCATCACAAACATAAAGCGAATCAGCAACCAACTCACCCGGTTGACACCTTTCTGAAAAGATGTAGGTTCTCTATCCTGAGTGAGGACATGTTCTGCAAGGGAACCAAAGTACGTTTGCGTACCTGTTCCAATCACTAAAGCTGTCGCAGAACCGGAAACGACATTGGTACCCATAAAACAAAGGGTATCAAGCTCCAGAGGATTTGTTTCATCAGGCCGCCTGGTTTGTGCATATTTCTCGACCGGTAAAGACTCGCCGGTCAAGGCTGCCTGGGCAACAAACAAGTCTTTAGCCGACAACAAACGTACATCAGCCGGCACCATATCGCCAGCGGAAAGCTTGATCAGGTCTCCTACGACCAAATCACGGATGGGATGTTCTTCCCACCGGGGTTCGCGGGGATGCAGGGTAACCCCAAAGTATTTTCGGGCAGTATCTTCAACTTCGCGGGCAGGATCACGCCGCAATACTGTTGCCGTGTTAGAAACCATGGCCTTCAGTGCTTCCGCAGCACGATTGGATCGCCCCTCCTGCACAAAGCGCATCAACGTTGCCAGAATAACCATGGAACCAATGACAATCGTACCCGTAGGATCACCGGTGTACCAAGAAATAAGTGCGAGCGTTGTCAGCAACAAACTAAAAGGATTTCGGTAACAAATCCAGAGATGTACCCACCAGGCCATGGGCTTTTCTTTCTGGACCTCGTTATAACCATTTTTTCCACGAACCCAAGCAGCCTGGGAATCGGTCAGTCCTTCCTCATGGCTACGAAAAGTTTTGAACAAATCCTGCCCCGCAGCACTCGCGGCTTGACGTAACCTGCCAGACATATCCGTGGGAACTTGCTGCTCAACAGTTCCAACGCCATCAAGCATGGGGTCACGTTGAAACAGTCGATCAGGTGTTCCCTTTCCCAAGAATTTCAGGATTCGGAAACTTACCAGTTCCATCAGTTGCATGTCGAGCACACTCCTCTGATCTGCAGCCACAGAGACGAAGATAAAAAAACAGTCCTATATCCATTACAATCCCGTCAGACATGATGCACAGTTCTGTATGTCAAAACGATGACAGCCTCAGGGAATATTTACTGTTGCAGTCTGAGCGCCTCCGTAACGCATATCCACAGTATTTGACACGGCTTCAAGCGTCGGGACTGCAGACGATGTGCTATGCCACAACCTGAGATAGGGATAATAAAGAGCTCCAGGTGCCTGCACCGCCGAAGTTCCTGTCGGTACCGAAATTTGCTCTTGTGTTATCGAACCACTTAACACGTTGGTAAGATCAACGGTCTGAACAATACCGGCGAGATCAGTCAGTACTAGCTGACCTCGATCGAATGCCTGTTTGTTGGTGACCGTAAAATTAATCGTCAATTTTGCAGTTGGCGTTGTCGTTAGGGAAAGTGGTGTGGCGGGGCTAAAACTGGGTTTGCTGGCAGAAATAATAGGTGAAGCAGATAAAGTGCTCGGTGTCTCATACACAGCACCATTATTAAGCACACTGTAACTGCCCGCTCCCTCAATGGGAGCTGCAGCAGTCAATACGGGCACTGCTCCATAGGCATAATTAGCCTGATTAATGGGTTCACTATTTAAGGGCAAGCTTGATGCCCAAGGGGGCAATAAACCAGTAAATGGGTCTGTATTAACCCATCGAATTTCAAGTGGATTAGCATAACCCACCGGCATCTGGGCAAATATCAGGGCACCCGCATTGCTGCCATAAGGAGAAACGGACGCAACGGACGCGGTTTGCTGGGGTGCAAAGTACGAGGATGTTGTCAGCGTTACCGGCAAAACACTTGGAGACAGGTCAACAGGGATATTTCCGGATAGGGTTCCTTGTGTTCCACCATAATAGGTCGTTGCGGAGGTACTACCCTCATTAACGGGCACGTTGTTGATCACAATGGTCTGCATGCCTTTTCCGGTCACAACAACTTGGTAATTCTGACCATTGATTGCAGATGAATCCAAGGGATAAAGATCAAAGGTTCCATCGACAGGATTGACGGCAGTAGCACGTTCTACGGTATAAGTAACATTTAGGTTGGCATCAATGCGCATGATCTCGGCCATGGCTTCAACTTGACTCGCGCAAGATGTCGTAACAGCTCCTGGCTGGCACAATTTACTTGCATCCAACTGACCATGAATGGCACCAGACAACTGGAGATTGTGCAGATACAACTGAGGAGTTAATGCAAATCCATAACCGCCCGTCGTATTGGGTTGAGAGAAACTGATCAAAGCATGATCAAGATCAAGATCAAGATCGTACCAGTAGGTCACACCATTTCCAAGACTTTGAAGACTGGCTACCAACATGCCCATTTGCGGAAGCGGCACTTCAAGAGGAGCTTCGTAGATCTTGCCTTGATTTAAATACTCCACCTGGTTATTCCACTGAAGTGCTTGTCCATTGCTATCCAGTAGTGTTTGAGCCGAGTTTTCCAGCAAAGGGGCTGTAGACCCTGAAATTTCCTGAGTTTGGTTGGTATTCGTCGCAGCCAAGAGCAATCGCATCTGGGGATAATTGCCTGCTCCAAGATTCAGGTTGCTGAACAGAACCTGCATAGCACCTTGGTCAAGGTTTGCAAGATCAACAGTCAGGGCATTGGGAAGTGTAATCACGGTCCAGTTGGGGTCGGTAGGACTATAGGGTTCAGAACCAACAGTTGTGTACGCTAATCCCTTGACGGTTACCCAGATGTGCTGGTATCCCGCCAAAGTCGACTTGGCAGAAGGGCCCGCACTGATGCTCAGATTGACAAGGGCCGGACCGGTGTTGTTGCTTCCACCACAGGCTTGCAAGAGCAAAAAAAGCCCATAAATGGTGGTTGTTCTGATAACAGTCCTAATAGCCCTTCTGAGTAACCTAGCCCGAATAACACCGTTTACACGCACACTTGTTCCCAGCATGACACTTTTCACCTTGCAGAATTATGGCATTAGTGTACCTGCTCCTGACCCAACTGCACAGTATTGTCACAGGAACATTGACATCCTCCCCGCCCTCAGTCTGTGACTGTCGCTTGCGTGGGCCCCTGAAAAGAAAGGGGGCCCATAAAAACGCCGGGGGTTGCCGCGCAATTCCGATCAAATTCGGATTGCAGCCTCAGCGCCTTCCTTGATGGCGCGACGTGCATCAAGCTCTCCAGCAAAACGGGCACCTCCCACGACAACCCAATTTGATGGAGGCTCTGTAGCAATCTCCCGAACTGACTCCTGACCCGCACACAGAATCACCGAATCAACGTCCAGAGTTTTTTGTTGCCCCTCATGCATGACGTGCAACCCTTGGTCATCAACAGAAAGATATTCAACCCCAGCCATCATCCGCACCCCATACTGCAGCAGACTCAGGCGATGAGCCCAGCCGGTTGTTTTACCCGGACCAGAACCCATCTTCCCTTCTTTGCGCTGCAAAAGAACGACTTCTCGACGAATGCTAGGGCGATAGGATTCGATCAACCCTCCTTCTGTGCCACTCGTCAAGTCTACACCCCACTGTGCCGACCAATGATCCACAGGCTGGTGATGTTCGTGGAGCAGGAATTCACACATATCAACACCGATGCCACCCGCTCCGACCACGGCAACTTTTTTGCCTGGAACCTTTTCTCCCTTCAGGACTTCTGCATAGGTCATCACCTTGGCATGTTCTTTACCTGGTAATGCTGGAATACGGGGCTTTACACCTGTTGCCACAATCACGGCCTCGAAGTCCTGGAGCATGTCTTTCGATACCGTGGTGTTTAAAACCAGCTTGACTCCAGTATGCTTGACCTGAGCGCGAAAATAGCGAATGGTCTCATGGAACTCTTCTTTTCCAGGTACATTCATGGCCATGGTAAACTGGCCACCAATGTCTGAGGATGCCTCAAAAAGTGTCACATCGTGTCCTCGTTCAGCAGCAACCGTTGCGGCTGACAATCCCGCCATACCTGCCCCAACGACTGCAATTTTTTTGGGCTTTCTAGCCTTCAAATAGACAATCTCCGTTTCAAAACCTGCTCTCGGATTAACCAGACATGTTGCCCTTTTACCCGAAAACGTCTGATCCAGACAGCCCTGATTACAAGCAATACACGTATTGATACGCTCGGTCTCGCCTGACGCTGCCTTGTTGACCCATTCCGGATCAGCAAGAAGAGGTCGAGCCATAGAGACCAGATCGGCCTCACCATCAGCGATGATCTGTTCTGCATCCTCGGGCATATTGATACGATTGGAAGCAACGACCGGAATTCTGAGTTCCTTCCGTATCCGTGCAGTAACACTGCGGAATGCAGCGCGTGGAACGGATGTTACGATGGTCGGAATACGTGCCTCATGCCAACCGATCCCGGTATTAAGCAAGGTTATGCCTGCAGCCTCAAGAGCCTTGGCGATCACTACAATCTCTTCCCAAGTATTTCCTCCCTCTACCAGATCCAGCAGGGAAAGCCGATAACCAATAATAAAGTGTTCTCCAACCCTCTTGCGAACAGCCCGAACCACTTCGACCGGAAGACGCATACGGTTTTCCAGGCTTCCCCCCCAGCGATCGGTTCGCTGATTGACTCTTCTACAGATAAACTGATTAAGGAGGTAACCTTCCGAGCCCATGATCTCCACACCATCATACCCGGCTAGTTGCGCCAAGCGAGCGGTGTGGGCATAGTCCTCAATCGTTGAGAGGATTTCTTTATCGGTCATTGCACGCGGCTTGAATTTGGAAATCGGTGATTTGACCGCACTGGCAGAAACAACAAAAGGGTGAAATCCATATCGACCTGCATGCAGAATCTGCATCAGAATCTTGCCCCCTTCGCGATGTACGGCATGGGTAATCCGCCGGTGATTCAAGACGTCGCCAAAACGGTTCATCGTTCCACCAAAAGGCAAGAGCCAACCTTGGCGGTTTGGGGATATGCCCCCGGTAATCATTAAACCAACGCCACCCCTTGCCCGCTCTGCAAAATAAGCTGCCAGTTTGCCATAGTTGTAAAAACGATCCTCCAGTCCAGTATGCATGGAGCCCATAACCACCCGGTTACGCAGTTGAGTAAATCCAAGATCAAGTGGTTGCAGCAAGTGGGGATAGTTCGACGACATGATCAAAACCTCTGGCAATTGTTGGGAGGTGGAGTAAACTTAACACCGTTAAGATACCTGGATCCATTTAAATGTCAAGTACACGCGATGCATACCACCATGGCGATCTTCGGTCAGCAATCAAAGAAGAGGCCATCAAGCGACTTAAAATTCATGGTGTTCAAAAACTAAGCCTACGCAGCATAGCAGAACAGGTCGGTGTTTCCGCTCCAGCCATCTACCATCACTATCGCAACAAACATGACCTGCTGATTGCTTTGGCTGTAGATACCCTAGTTCGTTTTCGACAGGAAGTTGCCCACCACCTGAGTTTAACAGCCTCGCCCTGGCCTGAACCGTGGAGGCAGTTTGCTTTTGCGTACATAAGATTTGCCTTACAGGAACCAGAGCTCTATGAGCTTCTTTTTGGACGCATTCTGTGGAAAGAGCCCGGTGATGACGACTTTCGTCGCTCTGCGCGACTGGTCTTCCGGGAATATGGGGAACAACTCAATCGACTGTTGCCCCATATACCGGACCCATTAAGACTTGCGCAAACAAGCTGGGCCACTTTGCACGGACTGGTCCGCATGCACAACGACGGCCTTTCTTTTAGCAAGGACGACCTCTACCAGATTTCGGAATATGCCGTTCAGTCGATCGCGAGCCATCTCTGACGCAGCACCCAGATTATCCAGCCCACGCCCATACCGCCAAGCGCCAGAGAAAGTGTCATCGTATCAAAAGTTGGCAAACTTCGAAGACCTATGAATACCAGGAAAATTCCCGAAACCGCTGGCCAGATCTGTAACTCCAAACGATCACGCAAAGAGTGAAGCTGGTTTCGGAAGTACCAGACACAGGCCAAAGCAGCAAGGCTATAATAAAAACAAACCATGAAACCAATAGCATTAACCGAGTCAGCCACAATAATCTTGACGGTTGGAAAAAATGATGCGGCAAAAAGAAATACAAGACCCAGAATGACAATCAGCAGCGTAGCAACCCATGGAGTTTGCCAGTCTGGGTGCAGTCGGGCAAATGACTCAGGCAATACCCCCATCCTGCTTTTGGCAAAAAGTGTACGGGTAAACTGCAAGATGGACGTTTCCAGGTTACCAACCGTACTCAGCGTTACCGCAACCAGCGCCATATACGACCATGGCTTTGGAAACAAGTGCTCAGCAAGAACATAAACAACATTGGTTCCGGCATCAGAGATCTCCTGATCGGAAAGCACATGCAGGGCTGTCATGGTAAAGCCCATATACAAAAGCAGGGTTATCAGCATGGCACCAAATAATGCCGGACGGGCGGTTGATTCAGCATTCTGGGTCTCTTCATTCAGATTAATGGCCACATCCCAGCCCCAGAAAAAAAACAGTGAGATCAGGGCACCAGCCACAAAGATTGATGGTGAAAATGCTGTAAGTGAAAATTGTGACCAAGTGAGCGGATGTTGTAGGCTCATACCTGGCTTGAACCAACCAGCGACAAGAATCGCGATCAGCGCACCTAGTTCTACGACCGTAAAGATAATCTGGGTATAACTGGTCGCCTTGATTCCCTTGACGACGATCACTCCCACAAAGACAAGCCAGAGTGCGGCAAGTGCTGTGACCCATACGGGATCGGCCACCTTGTCCGGGGCTAAAAGTGCAAGAGTGGCTGTGGCAGCAGGCATGGAGCCAGAAACCATGAAAATAGCTGAAGCGAACAATAAAGACCAACCACACAAAAAACCCAGAACAGGATGAAAAATGTCACCGACCCAAGTAAAAGCCCCCCCCGCACTTGCATTAATGCGGGTAAGGTGCACAAATGCCAGAGTCACCCCAAAAATCACCAAACTGCTGTACAGAAGGCTCGCTGGCGATAAAACGCCAACAGCTGCAATCAAGGTTGAAATGGTTGCTGCCAAGGAGAATGCCGGAGCTGTGCCGGCAACACCCATAATCAGGCTCTCGGTCGTTCCAAGCGCACTATGATTCAACCCAACGGATTCAGGTTTGCCTTTTTCCATATTGATCTTCCTTAAAGTCCCTGATTGATCTGTCAACGACAGTATGACACAAAGATCAGTTCTGGATAACCGTGGCATTCCGGTCAGCTTTGTTGGCATAAACCGCCAATTCTGTCAAAATATCAGTTTGGATCGTTCATAAAGGGAATCATTGATGGCAATTCTGGTTACCGGTGGTGCTGGATTTATTGGCGGAAACTTTGTTCTGGACTGGATCAACCATCATGACGAATTATTGATCAATCTAGACAAACTCACCTATGCCGGCAATTTGCAAACCCTAGACTCGGTTTCCGGGCATCCCAACCATGTTTTTGTTCACGGTGATATAGGAAACACCGAACTGGTTGGCCAACTTCTGCTGGAACACAAGCCTCGGGCTGTCATCAATTTTGCAGCAGAATCTCATGTTGATCGCTCCATTCACGGTCCTGCTGCCTTCATCGAAACCAATGTTGTTGGAACGTTTCGCCTGTTAGAGACAGTACGAACTTACTGGCTTGAATGTTCACCAGTACGAAAGCAGGAATTTCGCTTCTTGCATGTATCCACCGATGAAGTCTATGGAACTCTGGGACCACAGGATCCCGCCTTCCGGGAAGATCATCCCTACCAGCCCAACAGTCCTTATTCAGCAAGCAAAGCCGCAAGCGATCATCTGGTTCGCGCCTGGTTTCATACTTACAATCTCCCAGTATTAACCACCAATTGCAGTAACAATTACGGTCCTTTCCATTTTCCTGAGAAACTGATACCACTTGTCATTCTGCACGCATTGGAAGGAAAGGATCTACCTGTCTATGGTGATGGCCAACAGGTGCGCGACTGGCTTTTTGTCAAGGATCATTGCAGTGCCCTCCGGCGGGTACTCGAAGCCGGCCAGATTGGTGAAACATACAATGTCGGCGGTTGGAACGAAAAGGCCAACCTTGATGTGGTTCGCATGATTTGTAGCTTGCTGGACGAACTTAGGCCACGAACTGATGGAATATCTTATGCGGAACAGATTCGTTTTGTTCGCGACCGTCCGGGCCATGATCGCCGTTATGCCATTGATGCACACAAACTGGAAAAGGAACTTGGCTGGAAACCTGCAGAGACTTTTGAAAGCGGTTTGCGTAAAACGGTGATTTGGTACCTTGAACACCCAGATTGGGTGCAAGGTGTTACCAGCGGCAGTTATCGGCAATGGCTGACGAGTCAGTATCATGGCTGAATTTCTTCAGAATCAGAAAACGATCATTACCGGCATATCGGGTCAGTTGGGATCAGCCCTGCTGATTGCTTTCGGGCAAGCTCCTTGTACAGGACTTGATCGGTCTCAGCTGAATCTGGATGATCCTGGTAGTATTGAAGCCGTTCTTGATGCACTGAAACCCAGCCTGATCATCAACCCTGCTGCCTATACGGCTGTAGACAAGGCTGAAAGTGATCCGGAACAGGCTTTTCGGGTCAATGCCGAAAGCGTCGGAATTATGGCACGCTGGTGTGCCCGTAACCATGCCCTTTTTGTACACTATTCAACAGACTACGTGTTTGACGGCAAAAAGCCTACTCCCTATGTTGAAACTGACGACCCCTGCCCACTTTCCGTATATGGTAAGAGCAAATACGCTGGCGAACAGGCCATTATCGCATCATCCTGTCGTCATCTGATCTTTCGGACATCTTGGGTCGCAGGCATGCGGGGTAACAATTTTATTCGTACCATATTGCGCTTGGCTCAGGATCGTGACTCATTACGTGTTGTCAATGATCAGGTGGGTTCACCTACAGCAGCCGAGCTGATTGCCCGAACAACCTTGCAGGTTCTTGAGAAAGCTAATGAGCATGAGGTATCGGGGTTATTCCATCTAACGGCATCGAACAGCACGACCTGGTTTGATTATGCCCAGTACATTGTTCAGCGGGCAAGGCAGTTAGGTCTTGCCACTCAACTCGGTCCTGAAGGCATCAACCCGATTCCCTCCACTGAATATCCGGTCCCGGCCCCAAGGCCGATGAATTCTTGTCTGAACACTCGCAAGCTTTGCCAATGGCTCGACATTTCCGGCTTACCTGTTTGGCAACAGGATATCGATCCGATTATTGATCACCTTACTTATATGCTGATGCAAGGAACCCCTTCATGAAACGACGCGGCATCATACTGGCTGGCGGCTCAGGAACACGGTTACACCCTGCCACTTTGGCCATTTCCAAGCAACTGCTCCCTGTTTATGACAAGCCAATGGTTTATTACCCACTCAGCACATTGATGCTGGCGGGCCTGCGGGAAATATTGATTATTTCCACCCCACAGGATACGCCCCGCTTTCAGCAACTGCTTGGAGATGGTCATGCCTGGGGCCTGGAATTGAGCTATGCCATTCAACCCAGCCCTGATGGGCTGGCTCAGGCATTTCTGATTGGTGAGGATTTTGTACAAGGACATCATTCGGCACTGATCCTGGGTGACAATATTTTCCACGGTCATGATCTCCCTAACCTCCTTGCCTCCGCTCATGAGCGTACGCATGGGGCTAGTGTCTTCGCTTACCACGTCAAAGACCCTGAACGTTACGGTGTTGTTGATTTTGATGCTTCGGGAAGAGCTCTGAGCCTGGAGGAAAAACCAATAAATCCTCGGTCGAACTATGCGGTAACCGGTCTTTATTTTTATGATGAGAACGTTGTTGATTATGCACGACAGCTTAAACCATCTGCCCGGGGGGAGCTTGAAATAACGGACCTCAATGACCTTTACCTAAGGGATCGCCAACTCTCGGTTGAAATCATGGGGCGAGGCTATGCATGGTTGGATACTGGAACCCATGACTCTTTACTTGAGGCAAGTCAGTTCATTGCCACACTGGAAACACGTCAGGGGCTCAAGGTTGCCTGTCCTGAAGAAATTGCATTCAATCAGGGCTGGATTGATGCGGAACAGCTTGAAAAACTGGCTAAACCCATGTTGAAAAATGGCTATGGACAATATCTACGTCGTCTGATTGGAGCCGGTTCATGAATGTGATTCCTTTAGATATTCCAGAAGTACTGTTCATTGAACCGAAGGTTTTTGGGGATGAGCGCGGCTTCTTCTTCGAAAGCTTCAACCAGCGCCAATTTATGGAGCATCTGCCACTCGAACAACGCAACCTGAACTTTGTGCAAGATAATCACAGTCGTTCGGTTCAGGGTGTACTCCGTGGTCTGCATTATCAGCTTGCGCCCCACGCTCAGGGCAAGCTTGTGCGTGTTGTTTCTGGCTCTGTCTTTGACGTTGCTGTGGATCTTCGAAAGAATTCGCCTTCCTTCGGACGCTGGGTCGGGGCAACGCTATGCGCAGAGAAGAAGTCAATGCTCTGGATTCCACCTGGTTTTGCCCATGGATTCCTAACCCTGTCAGATAAGGCTGATTTTTTATATAAAACAACAGACTACTACAACCCAGGCTGTGAACGCTGCATTCGCTGGGATGACCCCGAGCTTGCTATCGCATGGCCATTGGAAGGCCTGATTCCACAGTTATCATCAAAAGACATACAAGGGCAAGATTTCAGGAACGCCGAATATTTTTAATCAAACCATGGGCCTATTCTCTTGTTAAGCCTAGTCTCTGCTTACACTTGCTTTGTAAGCTTAGCCTGATGACTTACAAAGCAACAATCAGCGTCAATGCTAAAAGCATAATAACAGTCCAGCTCACACGATCACGCAAGGCAAATAAAACAGGGTCCTCATGCATCAGACCCCGATGACCCAGCACCCATATTCGGCTTACCCAGTACAGCATGACCGGAACCATGGGCCAGAGCCACTCTGGGCGATGGTACCAAATTCTCACTTGTGTACTATTGATATAAAGGGCCAAAACAAGGACTGATGTAAGGGCACTGGTTACTCCAAAAATCATGAGCATAACCATGTCTTCAACATGATAGCCGCGTCCGTGAGCCTGCATTTGATGCTCTTTTCTTTTCTGCATCAATTCACTGTAACGTTTAACCAAGGCCAGACTAAAAAAAAGAAATAAGGAGAATGTGAGTAGCCAAAAAGAAATCGGAACATCGCAAGCCATTTTCCCCGCGAGCAGACGCATCGTATACAGTAGAGCCAGCGCCAGCACATCAAGCAAAATCTGACTTTTCAGCCAAAAGGAATAAAACATTGTAAAAAAGAAATACAATGCGAGTACACCAAAGAACCTGAATGGTAGAAATGCAGCAAAAATGCAGGAAAGCATCAGTAATGCCGGAACCAGTGCCAATCCAGCAGACAAGGATAACTGCCCGCTGGCAAAAGGTCGTTTCTTTTTAGTGGCATGCTTGCGATCAGACTCGAGATCAAGAAGATCATTAAGCACATAAACGCTTGACGCAGTCAGTGAAAACGAACAAAACGCCCACAAGCACTTAAGCCATTCATCCATTTGAAAAAAACGGTGTGCCATAAGAACAGGAATGAGAATAATGCCGTTCTTGGCCCACTGATGAGGGCGCAGCGATCTCCAGATTTGCTTCATGATGGAGGATTCTCGAGCGAAAATCATCGGCGCATGCGAACTGGGAATCTGAGCTAAAACCTGATTAGAGACCTGAACAGCAATCGCTTGGCGGGCATGTCGCCAGACAGCTAGGTCATCTTTGCTGTTACCCACATAATCAAAGCCTTGTTCACCAAAACGCTGAACCAATGCATCAGCCTTTTGAGCTGCTTTGAGATTAACCCGCTGTGAGGCAATGACTTCATCAAAAATACCCACATGGCCAGCAACCTGATCAGCAACGCTTTGTATCGAGGCTGTTGCCAAAACTAACCGCCTTCCTTGAACCTTCTGCTGCCTTAGCCATGACAATAACGGCTCATGAAAAGGAAGGCTTTCCGGATTAATCTGGGTCTGTGCACTGATCCACTGTTTGAATTTGAGACGCCCTTGCAGCAAGATCAAAGGAAGGATCAATAATAGCCAAGGCTTGCTCTTAATAAGAATCAGCAATCCTTCAAGCAAGGTGTCCGAACGTACCAAGGACCCATCGAGGTCCACACAAATTGGAATTTCATTTTGCGGAACCAGATCAACCATATCAGGCTACCATGACAAGCATTTGAGCGCATGATAGCATAGGTCATGGGCAGCTTCCGGCGACAGTGATTGTGCGAATCTTGGTTCTCTACGTTTTTTTTGCAGCCGTCTCAACATGGGTCAACCTGGAAACGCAATATGGGGTATGTCTTCTTTTCCCTGGACACTTTTTCTCCCAAGCACATCGTCACAATGGGGTACTCATCGTGTCCATGCTGGCTGGAACTCTGACCGGCTTACTGGTGAAATACTGGCTTGACCGCAGGTATATTTTTTCATTTGTACCTAAAAACCTGCTTCATGATGGTTCAACGTTTGTTTTGTATAGCCTTATGGGCGTAGTTACGACCGCTATTTTCTGGATTAGTGAACTGGGATTTCACTTTTTGTTCTCAAATCCGGACATGCGTTATGTTGGAGCCCTGCTAGGGCTCTGTCTCGGATATTTCATCAAATATCGGTTGGATCGCCAGTTCGTTTTTTCCAAGGTAGCATTATGAGGATGCCCTCTCTGTGCTGGGGGGGGCTAGCGCATGGACCTCATCAGCTTGAGTTTCTTTGGCAACGTCATCAGATTGGTGCGGTATTGACCAAGCCCGGCAGTCTCATTGCGCATGGCGCTGGCCGCAGTTACGGCGATGCTGCCCTGAATCCAGGAGGTCGTTTGCTGATGACCGAACGCCTGGACCAATTTATTTCGTTTGATCAACATACAGGAATTCTTGAGTGTGAAAGTGGCGTCCTGTTGGGTACGATCCAGCGCCATATGATTCCGCGTGGCTGGATGCTTGCTGTTAGCCCAGGGACTCAGTGGGTCACGCTCGGGGGCGCCATTGCCAATGATGTTCATGGAAAAAATCACGATGGTGCAGGTACATTTGGGCATCACGTACGTTCCTTGAGACTGGTTCGTACGGATGGCCAACAGTATGACCTGAAGGATCCGAAGGATCCGCTTTTCAGAGCAACACTCGCCGGACTTGGACTTACCGGCGTCATTGTCAGTGCCCAGATCCAGCTCATGCGTATTCCAGGTGCCTGGATGGAACAAGAGACCTTACCATTTCAGAATCTTGAAGAGTATTTTCATATAGCTCATCAACATGAGCCCCAATGGCCTTACACCGTTGCCTGGCTTGACTGCACCCGTTACCCTTCCCGAGGATTGTTCATGCGTGGAAGACATACATCGGATGCTGGTTCCTGTCCCAAGGAAATGCGGCGTACTATACCATGGAACCCTCCTATTTCCATGGTAAACAAACTAAGTCTGAATTGCTTTAATCCCATGTATTACCACATAAACCGATTAAAGGCTTCACCAAGGCTGGTTCATTACCAACCCTTTTTGTACCCCCTTGATCACATTCAGAACTGGAACAGGATGTATGGGAGAAAAGGCTTCTATCAGTATCAATGTCTACTACCTCCTCATACGGAGCGGGATGCAATACACGCCTTAGTGCAATCTATTGTCCGCTCGGGGCGAGGCTCATTCCTTGCTGTTCTCAAAACCTTTGGTCAGAAGGTCTCACCAGGCATGCTCAGCTTTGCACGCCCAGGAACAACTTTGGCACTCGACTTTCCTAATCAGGGGGACCGAACGGAACAACTATTTAAACAACTCGATAAGATTGTCCTTGAAGCAGGGGGCTGTATCTACATGGCCAAAGATGCACGCATGCCTGTTGAGCTTTTTCGCAGTGGCTACCCCGACTGGGAGCATTTTCTCAATTATCGTGATCCCGGACTGAGCTCAGCTCTTTCACGGCGGCTACTAGGATACTAAAACACTACGGAGTCTACCATGCAACATATAGTCGTTTGTGCTGCCACTTCCGGCATCATGCAGGCATTGTTACGCCGCTGGGCCTTGCAATCAGTGGAGCGACATATTTGTCTGGTTGGTCGTGATGCTGAGCGTCTGCACCATTTGCAGGCAGATTTGCAGGTACGAAACCCAAACAATCTGTATGAAATTCACATCGCTGACCTGAATGATGTGACACAATTTGCCCAATTTTTGGATGCTCAGCCTCAGATTGACCTGATTTGTCTGGCTCAGGGGGTACTCCCTGAACAGCAGCACTGTGAACAAGATGCACGTGCAGCACATGCAGCTTTTGAAAACAATGCGGTAGCACCTGCGCTATGTGCTTTGCAATGTGCAGAGTATTTTCAACGACAAGGATATGGTCATCTCGTGCTACTCGGATCCGTTGCCGGTGACCGTGGACGCCAGTCCAACTATGTTTATGGTGCTGCAAAGGCGATGCTGGATCGACTTTGCGAGGGATTACAACACCGCTTTGCCAATTCAAGAATTTATATCACGTTCATCAAACCCGGTCCAACCGATACAGCGATGACCGCCCACCTGAAAATCACGGGTATGAAGCTGGCTTCTGCGGAACTTGTTGCGGCTGACATTGACCGGGCTATCATCCGCAAGGCATGGTTCTGTTATACACCCCATCACTGGCGATGGATCATGCTTATTTTGCGCCACCTTCCGCGCAGGATATTCCACCGTCTTAAAATTTAGGTGTTTATTTTTGAGGTTCAGGAAAACAATTTCATAAGAACTTGATTCAGCAATGAATAGCCGCTAGGCGAGCAGCACCATCGTTCATCTGGGCTCAAAAGTAGTCCTTCAGGTACCGATTTGACCAAGTCCTTGAGCCGCTCCAAGGGCATAAAACTGCGTTGATAGAATTCAAGAGGTACACCCTCTTTGAGACGCAGCACATTCATGAAAAACTC
>JAJZUM010000020.1 GCA_021848605.1 Pseudomonadota bacterium
TGACCCGACGCGCAAGCGCCGGGCGAAACCAGCCTCGACGAAGCAGGAAGTCAGCTTTGTTCCTGTTTAGGCAGGAATGAGCAAGTCTGACGGAACGGTTGCAGGCACAGGCACTAGCCACAGCACGCTGAGCGGAAGGTTTGCCGAGGATCAGGGCGATTTCTGAATAACTGCGCGTCGCACCGCTAGGAATGGTGGTCAGTAGTGACCAGACCTGCTGTTGCCAGGGTGTTCCCTGGGGTAAAGGGCATGCAGCGAGTTGAATGGATGGGTCTTGCCACCACTGCAACAGTCTTTGCAGCCAGCCCGTGGTTGCAGGATCCGGCGTTGCCGGGTTTGGAATGGGATGATCGAGCAAGGACAAACGGCAAGGAAAGCCGTGGGCGTTGGTCTGGATCCAGGCATGGCCCAGACCGTTAAGCAGAATAGAACCGTGCTGGTTGGAAAGTTGCACGGATGACTTTGTTTTTGTGTTCATATCGTGTAGAATCTTCGCCCTTTAGTGGGTGTTGAGTAGCCAAGGTGTTTGTAAACCTGACCCTATTCACCCTATCGTATAATGTCATAGAGGAACATGCTACATGGTGACCATTCGTCTGGCTCGTGGCGGCGCCAAAAAGCGGCCTTTTTATCATGTGGTGGTGACGGACAGCCGTAACCCGCGTGATGGTCGTTTTATTGAACGACTTGGCTTTTTCAACCCCATTGCAGCCCAGAATGAAGAAGCGTTGCGGATTAATGCCGAGCGTCTGAATTTCTGGCTTGAAAAGGGTGCTCAACCCTCTGATCGCGTTGCTGCCCTGATCAAGAGCACGCAGAAGGCTGCCTGATGGTTCAGGCGGGGCCGGCGCAGGATGCAGTCTCTGACCAGGATTGGCTGGTTGTAGGTGCCCTTCGCTCGCCACATGGTCTGAAAGGTTATCTTTGGGTCTGGTCGGATACTGATCCTCGCGACCAGATTTTTGCTTATGCGCCATGGACGCTGCGTCTGGGGACGCGTGAACAATGTGTTGAAATTGAAGACTGGCGACCGCAAGGCAAGGGCTGGGTGTTACGCTGCAAGGGATGGCAAGATCGGGATTCGGCAGAGATTTGGGTTGGGGCACAGATTCTTGTGCAGCGTTCCGTTGTACTTGGGGCTGTTGGTGCGGATGAGTATCTCTGGTCAGAATTGCTGGGGGCCCGGGTTTCGAGTGTTGACGGTCAGGATCTCGGTGTTGTGCATGCCATGATGGAAACAGGCGCCAATGACGTCCTTGTTGTTCAGGGTGACGTGCTGAGCATGGATCGACGGGAACGCTTGATTCCCTGGATTGTTCCTGATGTTATTGTGGACGTTGATCGGCAACGACGCCGGATCACGGTGGATTGGGATGTTTCGTTCTGAGACGGCTTTGTGGCTTGGGGTGATCTCGGTTTTGCCCGAGATGTTTGATGCTCTTGCGGCCCAAGGTGTGACTGGACGGGCGGTACAAACGGGGCGAGTCATTCTGCACCGTTTTAATCCGCGTGATTTTGTTGTTGATGGCTACCGTCGTATTGATGACCGTCCTTATGGTGGCGGTCCAGGCATGGTTATGATGGCGGAACCACTGCAAGCAGCGATCAGGGCCGCAAAGACACAAGCCGCTCTCGATGGTTGGCATGAAGTGCCGGTATTATGCATGAGCCCCCAGGGACGGGTGCTGAAGCAGGCTGATGTGCAGGCTATGGCCCGTCAACAGGCCTTTATTGTGCTTTGTGGACGCTATGAAGGTATTGACGAGCGTTTACTGGCCAAAGAAGTGGATGCTGAGTGGTCAATTGGCGATTATGTGGTATCCGGTGGCGAGTTACCTGCCATGGTGTTGCTGGATGCCCTGATTCGTTTGCAGGATCAGGTGCTTGGAGATGCCGATTCGGCAGATCAGGACTCATTCAGTCATGGGTTGCTTGATTGCCCGCATTATACGCGCCCTCCTGACTGGGAGGGTTTAGATGTTCCGGAGGTGTTACGTTCCGGAGATCATGCGGCGATTGCACGCTGGCGTTTTGAACAGCAGTGTGAGCGCACTCGTCAGCGAAGGCCTGACCTTTGGGATGAGTGGCGCAAGATGACTGGTCGCTGATCACGGTCAGATGGCTGGTTGTGGTGATATACCTTGATGAGCAGGGTATATCGATTTAAAGGCTGCATGCGCTTTAGCCTCTGCAGCATGTTGAGGAGTATGATTGTGAGTGGTAAGCATCCCCTTATTCAGGCGATCGAACAACGCCAGTTGAAACAGAATCTTCCATCCTTTGCCCCCGGAGACACGGTTGTCGTGCAGGTCAAGGTTAAGGAAGGTGATCGTGAGCGCTTGCAGGCTTATGAAGGTGTTGTGATTGCGATCAAGAATCGCGGCCTCAACTCGGCATTCACGGTGCGCAAGATGTCCAATGGTGTCGGTGTGGAACGTTGTTTCCAGACGCATTCGCCATTGGTTGACTCGATTGTCGTCAAGCGTCGTGGTGCTGTGCGTCGTGCCAAGTTGTATTACCTGCGTGAACGTACTGGCAAGTCGGCCCGTATCCGTGAGAAGCTGACTTCCCGTCAGGACTAACCGTTCTGAGGGACAGGACTGATCATTCTGATGGAGAAGCAGGCCAAGAGGCAAGCAGGAGTGGATGATGTTGTTCAGCCCTTCCTGCTTTATCTTTTGGCTGAAGGTTCAGCGCGTTTAACTGTTGAAGCTTATGGTCGTGATGTGCGTCAAGCGCAAGCAATGTGTTCGGGTCCTCTCCCTGAAGCCACGGATGAACAAATTCAGGAAGTCATACTGACTTATGCTCAGTCGGGTCGATCAGCCCGCTCTCAGGCACGTTTTATATCAAGCTTGCGACGTTATTTTCGATGGCTGGTCTTGACCGGTAAGCGTGCCGATAGTCTTGAACGGGTGTTGCAGGCTCCGCACTGGGGAAAGCCTTTGCCTCATACGTTAACTGAACGCGAAGTTGAGCGTTTGTTGGCTGCTCCTGATCAAACCTGGCTTGGTCAGCGCGATCGGGCCATGCTTGAAGTACTCTATGCCTGCGGTCTGCGCGTGACCGAACTTGTTGAGCTGCGTCTGACTTCAGTTAATCTGCGTCAGGGTGTATTACGTGTGTTGGGCAAGGGCAGCAAGATGCGCCTTGTCCCCTTGGGCATGGCTGCTCAGGATGCGATCCAGTCTTTTATGACCGAGGGCCGCTCCGGCTTGCTTGGGGCAAAGATCAGCGATGTGTTGTTTCCGACCCATGAAGGTGTCGCCATGACTCGTCAGGCCTTCTGGTATCGTATCAAGCACTGGGCTCGTGTTGCCGGCATTGAAACACCACTGTCACCGCATACACTTAGGCATGCCTTTGCCACTCATCTCCTTAACCATGGGGCTGACCTTCGTGTTGTGCAGATACTGCTAGGGCATGCGGATCTTTCGACCACTCAGATTTATACGCATGTTGCCCAGGCTCGGCTACAGGCTCTGCATGCCAGACACCATCCTCGTGGCTGACGATGCAGTCCCTTCCGGAGTTTTTCGCGGCATATAGGGCATCGTCGGCTCGTTTATAGGCGCTATCAAGCGTGTCGGTTGCCAATAGGCGGGTAATGCCGGTGCTGAATGTTACCGGTGGCAGAATGGATTGCAGGGCAAGCTCACGCGCCAAAGCCTGACGCAGGCGCTCTGCGATACGGGTAGGCTGTTCATTGTCTTCGGTCAAAATGGCGAACTCTTCACCACCAAGCCGGGCAAGAATGTCGGACTGGCGCAGGCTGCTACGCAAAACTTCACTGAAAAGAATCAGAACCTGGTCGCCAATGTTGTGACCAAAGCGGTCATTGATGCTTTTGAAATGATCGATATCAAGGGCAAGCAGGGCGGCGCGGGTATTGGGGTTGCGCCGCATCCGCGAAAGCAGTTGGTCGCCCGTGACATAAAAATGCCTGCGGTTGTACAAGCTGGTCAGGGGATCCTGCTGGACCAGAATGGAAAGCTGATGTGCCTGATCTTCACGTTCGCGTAGTAAGGTGGCGAGCAGGCCGGAACTGAGCATGACGCCGAGGACCAGAAGGTTGATAAACTCGAGTTGGGCATCGACGTCACCAAGTTGTTCCAGGGGAGAATGACCATGATGCATGGCGTACTGGGTAAAACTAAGCAGGATAATACTTCCAGACATGGCGCCCAACATCCCGGTACGGCTAGCCATCAGCAGGGTGCCCAGATAAGCGGCAGAAATAATGTGTAGCAGACCGAGCCAGTCGGCATGACCATGAAAAAGCAGAAGCCCCAGCCAAATGGCCAGCGACAGTAATCCTGAAAGTTCAAGACTGCGCTGGATCGAGCAATGTCGGCGAAAGTCATTCAGTGCGAGCAGAAATGAAGAAATGGCAACTTCACAGGTTGCCTGTTCGATGAGCCAAAAATGATGCAGGTCGATAATGTCTTGCCATTGCGGAGCTGATCCGGGTTCAAGAACCCAGAGAATCAAGCGGCCCAGTAAACGTATGGCGGGTTGGAGCACCAGTGCTTCGACCATGATCAATGCGAGATAATCCCGGCTGCGGGCCAACGACGGAAGAAACCCCGAAGCACGCAGGGAAAGATTTCCAAGTGTCATGACAATAAGATTAGCCAGAGTTGTCAGGATATTCAGGAAGTAAGGCAAGTGGTGGAATGTTCCAAGGCTGAATTGCCCGACCAGAATAACCAGACAGGCTGGGCGTAACCCAAGCAGAAAACTGCATGCCAGCGCCAGTCCCTCAGGCAGAAACAGATTTTCCGAAACGGCATCATTGATTTGGGAGATGTTCCAGGATAGTAGTCCAAGCAGGACATAGAGCATCATGAAAATCAGCATGGACAGGACAGCTTTGAACCTGATTCGCTCAAGGAGTTTCATGATGGTCCATGTGGATGTTGATGAGGCATTCCATAAAAGCCTAATATTAACACAGCGTACATTCAAGGCATGGATGGAATTTGTTATCATCGGTGTCTGTTGTTTCAGTGAAATTTGCTTGTATGCAGTCATTCCAGAGTAAAGATAAGCCTCGTTTGCGAGTCAGGCCCAGGCAGGATAGGTCTCGTGAAAAAGTTGAACGGATTTTGATGTCAACGGCCAAGATCCTTGAAGATGATGGGCCTGATGCTGTTACAATGGTGTCAATTGCCCGGGCCGCTGATTTGCCAACACCAACGGTGTATCATTATTTTGCTGATCGGGCTGCTGTATTTTATGCACTTGCCGAGCGCACCATTCAGGCGGTCGATGAAGCATTAATGCATAATTTACAACATGTTGATCCCAAGAATCCGGATTGGCCAACACTGGTGCATGGTCTGTATCAGGCTTATCGCAGGGCGGAGGGATATCGTAAAATTTTACCACAACTTAAGGCAACTGCCGGCCTTGAAGTGTTGATGGATGAATCCAATACTCGAACTGCTGCAGTTCTTGAGTTGGTGCTGGTCCAGATGGGGCTGCCTGAAGAACGGGTAAAGCGTCTTGGATTGATGGTGGCTGAGCTGGTGCAAGAAATGCTGGATCATGCCTTGTGCCTCAACGATGAAAAAGAGGCACATGCCTGGATTGATGAACTGGCAGAGATGCTTGCGGCATTGGCAGAATATTATTTCAGTCGTTATTCAGGAACGGCTTGATTATCATGATGGGTTTCGCTTTTGCAGTTCCAGAGCCAGGTCAGATTGCTTAAGCTGTTCGTGGACCAGTTTTTGTTGCAACTGGGCAATCAGGCGTAAGTAGGCTTGCTCCCTCCAGCTGAATACAGCGGTTAACAGAAGCAAAAAGACAAACCCTGCTGATTCAAGATGCCAGCGCCAATCGATCCAGTCGGGATGTCGGTCAAGCAAAACCATGTATCCCAAAACAGGAATCAGTCCACAAGCCAACAGCAGGCGAACAATGATCTTCTGGAATTGGGCTGACTGGCGCAGAAACTTCTGTTCAGCGGGGCTTAGGCTAGGTGCCATTTTGTAGTTCACGATCCCCCCTTGAGATCCTGGTGACCTGCCATCATTTGGCGCAGGCGTACTTCAAATCGGGCCCGGGCTGGATAGTTGCTGCCGGCTGCCTGCAAGCCATACTGCATTTGTTCAATGGCGTGTTGGTCATCTCCGTTCAGGTAGTATAGTTCCGCTTTGGCGCGAAATACGCCGAGACGATCCTTCAGGCCAGTGGCTGTGTCGAGCATGCGGTTCCAGACATCCGGATCGTCAGGACGCTGTTCCAGAGTGCTTTCAAGCAAGGCTAAGGCTCGGGCGAAATTGCCCGTTGCATTGAGGGCATCGACATCCAGCAGTGTGATCGGGACACTATCTGGGCTAATGGTCTGTTCCTGGTCAAGCAGTTTCAGAGCCTCTGCGCTTTTGTGATCCTGTATCAGTAGTTCACCCAGCAAATAGACGTAGGCAATACGGTGCGGATCCGTTGCAAGGAGCGAACGGGCAAGTTGCTCGGCAGCAGCGAGATGGTTAAGTTTCTGGTCCAGTTCTGCTGCATAAAATCGATTGATTTGAATGCGTTGATCGGGATGTTTGTTATCGGGTTCAAGAGAGAGATTTTTCAGGGTTGTTGCTGGATCATTACTGTAAAATGCTTCGCTACGTACCTTCATGAGTTCAAAATCAAGACTATCGTCCGGGTAGTGCACGTGAAATTGGGCGGCACGCGCAGCAGTATCGGCAATACGTTCGGATGTCAGCGGGTGATCTTGCAAGTAGGCAGGAATCGTCAGGCCACCTTGTGTGATCTGCATCAGCTTCTGGAAAAAGGCGGGCATGGCATTCGGGTCAATATGGGCATTAACGAGTGTTTGCAGTCCAATACGATCTGCTTCCTGTTCGTATTGACGACTGTAATGCAATTGTTGTTGAGCCAGGGCCGCTTGGGTTCCAGCAAGAGCACCCATGCCAGGGTCGCCATAACTTTTGGATGAAAGAGCAACGGCCGCTGCCAGCGCAGCCAAATACCACCACATGTCGTGCCGGGTGTTGGCGAGCATGCGGGCGTAGTGGCGTTGCTTGAGGTGACCAAGTTCATGGGCAAGAACAGCAGCAAGCTCAGCCTCATTGTCTGCATAAAGGAATACACCAACATTGAATCCGACAAATCCGCCAGGAACGGCGAAGGCATTGATATCCGTTGAGTCAATTAAAACAATGCTCAGGTCCGGTTGGTTCAGTGGCGTGTTGAAGGCAAGACGATAGAGCAGATGTTCGAGATAATCTGAAACCAATGGGTCTGACAGGGTCGGTACTGAACCACGAAAACTTCGCTCATAGGCCCGACCAAGCCGATATTCCTGTTGAGGACTTATGGAGGCGGTCTGGTCACCTAGGTCCGGTAGTGTACTTTCGGCAAAAGCCGTAGGAATGGATGTGATCTGGAGCGCAAGCAGTATGGGGATCAGGCGAGATTGCGCGGAATGCAGTAACGAGCTAAGCGTTGGCATAAATACACGATCAGGGTAGATATGGGAGCGATATTAGCACAGGCGTTACCTGGCAAGCATGAAAATTGAGGGCAAAAACGGGCAAAATCTGTAAAACCGGACAGATGCGAAGCAAAGTGCCTTGACCAAATCGATCAGAGATTGCAAGATAGTGCCCTTTATGGAAAAGGGTTCACCTTTTCTTACCTTTCCCGATTCAACTTAGCTGAGGATTCCATGAAGGCTCTTGTCGCGGTAAAGCGTGTTGTCGATTACAACGTAAAGGTACGGGTAAAATCCGATCATAGCGGAGTCGAATTGACGAATGTCAAAATGGCTATCAATCCATTTTGTGAAATTGCGGTTGAAGAAGCCGTTCGTCTGAAAGAAAAAGGGATTGTGACCGAGATTATTGCCGTTACGGTCGGACCACAAGCAGCTCAGGAACAGCTGCGCAGTGCCCTGGCAGTGGGTGCGGATCGAGCCATCCTGGTTCAGACCGATGATGAAGTACAACCGTTAGCAATTGCGAAAATTCTTAAAGCGATTGTGGATGCTGAACAGCCACAAGTGATTCTGCTCGGCAAGCAGGCCATTGATGGTGACAACAATCAGACGGGGCAAATGTTGGCTGCACTTGGCGGATATGCTCAGGGAACTTTTGCTTCCAAGCTGACTCTTGCTGATGGCAAAGCCCAGGTTACTCGTGAAATTGATGGTGGTTTGCAGACTTTGTCTTTGAGCTTGCCTGTTGTGGTGACAACCGACTTGCGTTTGAATGAACCGCGCTATGCATCTTTGCCCAATATCATGAAAGCCAAGAAAAAGCCGCTGGATATCAAGTCGGCTGCTGATTATGGTGTTTCGACAACGCCGACCATTAAGACTCTGAAGGTTGAGCCTCCCCGTGAGCGTCAGGCCGGGGTGATCGTCAAGACGGTTGACGATCTGGTCAGCAAGCTCAAGAACGAAGCCAAGGTTATCTGAGAGGAGATGATTCAATGACAATTCTTGTGGTAGCGGAACACAACCATGTATCCCTGCATCCATCGACTCTCAATGCGGTTGCTGCGGCTCGAGCCGTAGGTTCAGACATTCATGTGCTGGTTGCCGGCCACCAGTGCCAGTCTGTGGCTCAGGCTGCAGCACAGGTTGAAGGTGTTGCCAAGGTTCTGGTTGCTGATGCGCCCGCCTATGCACATCAGCTGGCGGAAAACCTTTCTGCCCTGGTGGTTTCCATGGCCTCGGCTTATGGTCATATCCTGACACCGGCGACGACCACCGGCAAAAATTTCTTGCCACGCGTGGCAGCTTTGTTGGATGTCAACCAGATTTCCGAAATCTCTAAGGTGGTGTCACCCGATACGTTTGAACGCCCGATTTACGCCGGTAATGCCATTGCGACCGTTCAATCTTCCGATAAAATCAAAGTGATTACTGTGCGCAGTACCGCTTTTGATCCCGTGGCAGCTACCGGGGGTTCAGCGGCCATAGAAAACGTGGCAGGTGCTGGAGATTCTGGGCTTGCGGCATTTGTGGGCGAGGAACTTGCAAAGTCCGAACGTCCAGAACTGACAGCGGCCAAGATTGTTGTGTCCGGTGGGCGCGGTATGGGTAATGGCGATAACTTCAAGATCCTCTATGCCCTGGCTGATAAGCTTGGTGCTGCTGTGGGTGCCTCTCGCGCTGCTGTTGACGCCGGTTTTGTACCGAATGACATGCAGGTTGGTCAAACGGGCAAGGTTGTCGCTCCCCAGCTCTACGTGGCTGTTGGTATTTCGGGTGCAATCCAGCACTTGGCAGGGATGAAAGACTCGAAGGTTATTGTTGCGATTAATAAGGATGCAGAAGCACCCATTTTCCAGGTTGCTGACTATGGCCTGGTTGCTGATTTGTTTGAGGCAGTGCCGGCTATGGAAAAGCTGGTCTGAACCGTATGTTTTGGCCTTGCCTTTTGAGGCAAGGCCATACATTGAACAGGACTGTGGCCATATGGCCTTTTTCTTTTTTTTGTTCTAATGAGGAATGTTATGCAGGTGGCACGTGAGGCGGTATCGTCGACCCAGACCCGGATGACGGTTACCCTGACATCGGATCGGGTACAAAAGGCCTATGATGAAGAATTGGCCAAGGCACAGAAATCTGTTCGGATAAACGGATTCCGGCCTGGAAAAATTCCGCTTTCACTGGTGCGTCAGCGTTACGGTGCCGCAATCCGCAAGGATGTTGTCCAGTCGCTGGTACAACAGACCATTGCTTCGATCATCGAAGAGGACCAGATGGATCTCGTCGGCTATCCGATGATCGAAAAACTGGATCAGGAAGCAGGCCAGGATGTTGCCTTCGTTGCACTTTTTGAGACATTTCCAGCTGTCAGCTTCGACCAACTGTCGACCCTGAATGTCCGTCGTCCGCAGGTTGAGATTACTGAGGCTGATATTGATGAAATGCTGTTGACGCTGCGTCGTCAGGTTGCCGTCTGGAATGAGGTATCTCGTCCGGTTGCTGCCGGTGACCGGGTGAGCTTGCTGTTGGCTCAAAAGCCTGCAGAAGGTTCAGAGGTTGACTGGAGTCAGGCTCAGCCTGAGCAGCTGATGTTGATCGAAAGTCAACCCGCGCTGGATGGGCTTGATGCCTTGTATGGTATGGAAGCAGGACAAAGCAAACTGCTGGATCTGACCTTCCATGAGTATCACCCCGAAAAGGGTGGTCATGTTGATGTTGTTGTCCAGGTTCTGGTGCGCATCGAGAAGGTCGAAGAGGCGATTCTTCCCGAAGTGGATGCTGAATTCATGGCACGCTTTGATGAGCAGGAGTCAACGGATCTGGAAGGTTTTCGTAGTCGGCTCAAAGAATTAATGCAAAATGAAGTTGGCAAGGCGGTGACACGTATTCTCAAACGAGGAGTTTTCCTGCAGATCGCTGACCTTAACCCGGAAGCCAAGGCACCGCGAGCCCTGGTTGGTCCGGAGCTGAGCCGAATCGGCAAATCGCTGGAGACGCTGCGTGGTATCGAGCGAATCAAGCTGACGGGTCTTGATCAGGATCTGCGGATGCAGCGTTTTACCGGTGAAGCGGAGCAGTCTGCCCGTATGGCACTGGTCATCCGCTCCATCGCCAAGGCACAAAGTTTGCAGGTTGATGAGCAGCGTTTGTATGAGGCGATTTCTAAAGTTGCTATGCTTTATGAGAACCCTGGACAGGTCTTCGAGTTTATGTTGCGTGATGAAAATGCTCGTCGTAGCCTGGAGTTTGATGTGCTGAGTGATCAGGCTCTGGATTGGGCCTTGAGCCAGGTTGCAGTTCAAGACGAATCCGTGAGTTATCGAGACGTATTTGCACGGATTCCTTCTGCGCTGGCGGGTTGACCGGGCATTCGTGTTTGAGCGGCCCAGGAGTCCTTGACAGCTTGGGGTGACTGGTCCAACATCATTTCATGCCAGTTGGCTGATTGACACGTAATGCGACAGAATTGAGAGTACATGTTATGAAGAATGGCTTGTGGATGCCCGAGCGTGATCAGATGACCGCTTCTGGTCTTGTTCCTATGGTGGTGGAGCAGTCTCCTCGAGGAGAGCGGGCCTTTGATATTTATTCGAGGCTTTTGCGTGAGCGGGTGATTTTTATTGTTGGTCCCATTGAAGATCATATGGCCAATCTTGTTGTTGCCCAGCTGCTTTTTCTAGAGTCGGAAAATCCTGATAAGGATATCCATTTGTATATCAATTCGCCGGGTGGCTCGGTGTCTGCGGGATTGGCTATTTTCGATACCATGCGGTTTATCAAGCCGGATGTTTCGACTATGTGTCTGGGAATGGCTGCCAGTATGGGTGCTTTTCTGTTGTGCTCAGGAGCCCAGGGCAAGAGATACTGCCTTCCGAATGCGCGGGTTATGATTCATCAACCCTTAGGCGGGTTTCAGGGTCAAGCCTCGGATATTGCCATTCATGCCCAGGAAATTCTGAAAATTCGTGACAAGCTGAACCACATCATGGCTGAAAACTGCAAACAGCCGGTTGAGCGGCTTGAAAAGGATACGGACCGTGACAACTTCATGGATGCCCAGGAAGCTCTGAGTTATGGTCTGGTGGATCATGTTCTGGAAAAGCGTCAGTGATGGGGCGTTTGATCCTTATGAGGAAACAAGATGACTGATGATCGTCACAGTCGGGATGACGGCAAGTTGCTGTATTGTTCTTTCTGTAATAAGAGCCAGCATGAGGTGCGTAAGCTGATTGCTGGACCAACTGTATTTATATGTGATGAGTGTGTGGCGCTTTGCAACGACATCATTAGGGAACATGTTCAAGAGGAAGAAGAGGGAAGCAAGGGTGATCGGCTGCCAACGCCCCATGAAATCAAGGAAACTCTTGATGATTACGTGATCGGACAGGATCAGGCCAAGCGGGTACTCGCGGTTGCAGTGTACAACCACTACAAGCGCTTGCGAGCTGGGATGAAAAAAGCCCAGGCCAAGGGGCACAGCGCCGATGTTGAGTTGTCCAAGAGTAATATTTTGCTCATTGGTCCGACAGGCTCGGGTAAAACTCTGCTTGCTGAAACCTTGGCACGGTTGCTCAATGTGCCCTTCACGATGGCTGATGCAACAACGTTGACGGAAGCGGGCTATGTTGGTGAAGACGTAGAAAACATCATACAGAAACTCTTGCAAAAATGTGACTATGATGTTGAGCGTGCTCAGCAGGGTATTGTCTATATCGATGAAATTGATAAGATTTCTCGCAAGAGTGACAATCCTTCCATTACCCGTGATGTGTCTGGGGAAGGTGTCCAGCAGGCTTTACTCAAGCTGATTGAAGGCACGGTGGCTTCAGTGCCGCCGCAAGGTGGTCGTAAGCATCCACAGCAGGAATTTTTGCAGGTCGATACGTCCAATATTCTTTTTATCTGCGGTGGGGCATTTGCGGGTCTGGAGAAAGTTATTCGTAGTCGTTCGGATCAGAGTGGTATCGGATTTGCGGCTTCGGTAAAAAGTCCTACTGAAGATAAGAATGTTGGCGAGGCACTGAAGGAAGTTGAGCCGGAAGATCTGATCAAATTTGGATTGATTCCTGAATTCGTTGGTCGATTGCCGGTCGTTGCCACTCTTGAAGACCTGAACGAAGAAGCGCTGATGCAGATTTTGACTGCTCCGCGCAATGCACTGACCAAACAGTACATCAAACTCTTTGGTATGGAGGGCGTTGATCTGGATTTCAGGGACGAGGCTTTGCGTAAGGTGGCTCATAAAGCCATGATTCGCAAGACCGGAGCCCGTGGTTTGCGCTCCATTCTTGAAAATGCCCTACTTTCTACCATGTATGACCTGCCTTCGTTGCAGGGGGTCAGCAAGGTTGTCGTGGATGAATCGGCTATTGAGGGTGAATCGAAGCCATTGTTAATCTATGAGCAAACCGAAACCTCCAAGGCAATCCCTGAGTGAGCTACGGGTTTTTAAGGGGTCAAACCTGAAATATGGTTTATGCCCCTTGAACTCATTGATTTAGACACGATATCAGAAGTACCGACCTTGTGATGACCGGATTTTCTGGTTGGGTAGGTGGTCGCAAGGTCATCCAGTCTTCTTTGAGAGAAACTTCATGTCTCTAAACGAATTTTCTTTGCCGCTTTTGCCGTTGCGTGACGTTGTTATTTATCCCTACATGGTGATTCCTCTCTTTGTAGGACGGGATAAGTCCATTTTGGCGCTTGAAGCTGCCATGGATGCTGATAAAAAAATCGTGCTTGTGACTCAGAGGAATGCCCAAGAGGATGATCCTGGCCAAGACGGATTGTATGGCATGGGTACGGTCTCCCGAATTCTGCAGCTATTGAAATTGCCTGATGGAACGGTCAAGGTTCTTGTTGAAGGAGAACAGAGGGCTGTATTACGTCAGGCGCATCTGATTGCTGATGGTTATGTGTTGGCCGATATTGAGCTTGTTGCCGAAAGTCGTTCGGATGAAGATACCCGTCTGCTCGCGCGTTCCCTACTTAATCAGTTCGAGCAGTACGTCAAACTCTCCAAGAAGATTGCGGATGAAGTGCTAAGTTCTGTTTCGGCCATTGAAGAGCCGCATCGACTTGTTGATACCATTGCAGCGCATTTGTCCTTGCGTATTGAGGATCGTCAGCAGCTGCTTGAATCCATTGACTTGAATCTCAGGGTTGAACAGTTGATTGCCCTGATGGAGAGTGAAATGGACATCCTGCGCATCGAGAAGAGGATTCGTGGTCGGGTCAAGAAGCAGATGGAGAAGAGTCAGCGTGAGTACTATCTGAACGAACAGATGAAAGCCATCCAGAAAGAGTTGGGTGAGCTGGACGAAGTCCATAACGAATCCGCTGAATTGCAGAAAAAAGTTGAACAGTCCGGGATGCCTCCCGAAGCTCGACGCAAGGTTGATCTTGAATTGCGCAAGTTGCGTATGATGTCCCCAATGTCGGCAGAAGCGACCGTTGTTCGCAGCTATATTGACTGGATGCTGCAGGTACCCTGGAAAAAACGTAGCAAGGTTCGGATTGATTTGCCGAAAGCACGGATGCTTCTGGATCGTGATCATTTTGGCCTGGAAGAAGTCAAGGAGCGAATCCTTGAGTATCTGGCGGTACAAAGCAGGGTTAAACAGATTCGGGGTCCGATCCTTTGTTTGGTCGGGCCTCCCGGTGTGGGCAAAACTTCGCTGGGACAGTCCATTGCGCGTGCCACCAATCGGGAATTTGTGCGTATGGCTTTGGGCGGTGTACGCGATGAGGCCGAAATTCGTGGTCATAGACGTACGTATATAGGGTCACTGCCGGGCAAACTGATTCAGAAACTCAGTAAAGTCGGCGTGCGCAATCCACTATTCCTGCTTGATGAAATCGACAAGCTTGGTTCAGACATGCGTGGCGATCCTGCCTCGGCACTTTTGGAAGTGCTAGACCCAGAACAGAACAAGTCTTTCAATGATCATTATCTCGAAGTTGATTATGATCTTTCAGAAGTCATGTTTATTTGTACCGCAAACTCAATGAATATTCCCGGCCCTTTACTGGATCGTATGGAAGTCATTCGTATTCCGGGATATACCGAGGACGAGAAGACCAGTATTGCCCGACGTTATTTGCTTCCCAAACAACTGGAACGTAATGGTCTTAAAGAAAATGAGCTGCAGGTTGAGGATGATGTCATTCGCGACTTGATTCGTTACTACACCCGAGAAGCGGGTGTGCGCGGTCTTGAGCGGGAGTTGTCCAAGCTTTGCCGTAAAGTTGTCAAAGAGGCAGTATTGCAGGGGCATAAAGGTTCTCGTCTATTGACACCTCCAGACCTGGAACATTATTCGGGTGTACGTCGTTTCAGTTATGGTGAAGCGGAAAAAGACGATCAGGTTGGGTTGGTGACGGGGCTGGCCTGGACTTCGGTTGGGGGAGATATACTCAGTATTGAGGCGGTTGTTGTGCCTGGCAAGGGGCGAATCCACAAAACGGGCTCACTCGGCGACGTCATGCAAGAATCTATTGCCGCTGCCTTGACGGTGGTGAGGGCGCGCAGCCGATCATTGGGGATTGCAGCAGACAGTTTTGAAAAGCATGATGTGCATGTCCATATCCCTGAGGGAGCTACCCCAAAGGATGGTCCGAGTGCTGGCATAGCCTTGTGTACCGCGATTGTTTCGGTCCTGACCGGGATACCGGTAAAAGCCAATGTGGCCATGACCGGAGAAATTACTTTGCGTGGTCAGGTGTTGCCGATCGGTGGCTTGAAGGAAAAGTTGCTGGCAGCTCATCGCAGTGGTATCCGTACGGTATTGATTCCAGAGGAAAATGTACGAGATCTCAAGGAGGTGCCTGAAAACATCAAACAGGCACTTGAGATTCATCCGGTGCGCTGGATTGATCAGGTACTTGACTTGGCACTTAATGCGCCGCTACGGCCTTTGACGACAGAAGAAAAGGATAGTGTTCCTGGCAAGGGTGAGGATGACGATGCCGATCGGCCAAGCACTCATTAATCATATTTGGCATCATGCCTTGACACCAGGCCTAGCGGATGGGTATAAAATGCAGTCCGACGAGGGTGCGGGTGACTCGTTTATTGACGGGGTCGGCGCAGGGTTCAATTCAACTGTAAGCAGAGCTGCAAGGGGTTAAATGTGAATAAATCGGATTTGGTGGACGCTATCGCGGAAGGCGCAGAATTGACCAAGGCTGACGCTGGGCGTGCTTTGGATGCTCTGCTGGATGCTGTGACACAGGCATTGAAGTCAGGTGATTCCGTGACGCTGGTGGGTTTTGGCACATTTGCCGTCAAGGAGCGTGCGGCTCGGACCGGGCGTGATCCCCGTTCGGGCAAGGAAATCCAGATTGCTGCCAGTAAGGTTCCTGGATTCAAGCCAGGTAAAGTGTTGAAGAGCAGTGTTAACGTCTGAAATACATGTTTTGGGTTGAATCACACGAATCCTCAGGCAGAATCTGCCTGAGGTTTTTTGTTTTTTGAAAGTTTTTGGAACGATATCGTTCAGGAATCGTCGTACAGCAGGGGGGCGGCATGGAAAAGTTTCGCGATTTGGTGCAGGGATGGCTCGGTACATTTCTGATGGTTTTGTTGCTCGTTCCTTTCGCTTTTTTTGGTATTGAAACCTACTTCAGTGGTGGGCGATCGCAACAGGCTGTTGCAACGGTCAATGGTGAAGATATTATCCAGCCTGAGTTTGATCGCGCTTTTGATGCAGAACGGCAGCAGCTGCTCAGTCAGCTGCCTCCGGATGCTGATCCCTCCACGATTGCTCTTGGTCCGTTGCGGCAGAAAGTTATGGACGCTCTGATCAATCGCAGTGTTGAACGGCAAACAGCCAATGCCCTGGGCTTGATATTTCCCGACAGTCAGGTATGGCCACTCATTGCCCAGATTCCTGCTTTCCAGGGCGAGGATGGCAAATTTGATCCCAGCAGATTCCAGATGTTCCTGCGTAGCCGTGGTCTTACCGAAGCCGGTTTGATTCATGATATTGAAGTTGGTGGGCAAATACAGCAGCTTGAGTTAGCTATGGCTTCGGCATTTGCAACAGTTCCGGAAGTTCACCGTTTGCTCGCCCTTGATGCGCAGAGTCGGGATGTGGGGTATGTTGTTCTGCCTGAAAAGTCGTTGGCTGGCAACGTACACATAAGCCCCAGTGACGTTGATGCTTATTTCAAGGCCCATTCGGCTGCTTACCAGGTTCCGGAACGGGTAAAAGTTAATTACATTGAGTTGAGGCAGGATGACCTGCGATCCAAGGTACAGGTGAGTGCCGATGACCTCGCTAAAGCCTATCAAGATGCCGTCAAATCGCTCGCTGCACAGCAGCAACGTCATGCCCAACATATTCTGATCAAGGTTGATGCTCAGACGCCTGATGCGGTCGCATTGCAGAAGATTCGTTCCATAGCTGCACAAATCAAACCAGATGGCAGCAATTTTTCTGAATTAGCCAAGAAGTATTCCCAAGACCCAGGCTCGGCAAGCAATGGTGGGGATCTGGGGTATGCGGATAAGGGTCAATTTGTTCCTCAGTTCGATCAAGTTCTTTTTGCCATGAAACCAGGTGAAATATCACAACCGGTACGTACTCAATTTGGATATCACATCATTCGTCTGATGGATATTAAGAAAGCGGACGTACCCTCTATGGAAAGCATGAAGGACCAGCTGACCCAAGCGATACAGCAACAAAAACTGGCGCAGATTTTTTCTGACCAGGTCAATGAGATGAATGACTCCATGTATGAGGCCTCTGATCTCAAGGATCCGTCACTGAAATATCATTTGCCGATTCAAACGACCGACTGGTTTTCTTCATCCTCAGGCTCCTCGATTGCCGCAAACCCCAAGCTGCGTGCCATGGCCTTTACGGATGATGTTTTGCATGATGGCAAAAACTCGGCGGTTGTTGAGTTGGGGAAAGGTGATGTCGTTTGGATTCATCTTAATGCCCATGAAGCTGCTCGCCCTCAGAATGAGCAAGAGGCGCGTCCAGCTATTGAGGATCTGTTGACCAGACAAAAGGCTATGCAACAAGGCCATGCTCAGGCAGATGCCTGGATAAAAGCTATCGAGCAAGGTGCAAATCCTGCCAGTTTAATCAAGGGCAATGGCGTTCAGTGGGTCACGCAAACGATCAATCGTTCCAGCAAGCTTCCGGACAATGCCATGTTGGAAACCCTTTATTGGATGCCCAGGCCTGATAAGGGACATGCGAGTCTCAAAGTGATTGACCTCCAGGACGGGGTTGCATTGTTGCAGGTTGTTGCTGTGCATGATACCGATGCTTCACATGCTCGTATTCCAGAAGATCAGGCGGCAAAGATGTTGAATCAGATACGGGCAGCACAGTATGAAGCAGACTTTATTCATGCGATCAAGAGTCACGCGAAAGTTGTGACAACACCGCTTGGAACATCAATTTTACAGGGTAAGTCGGCCTAGGAAATTGAGTACGAAGTCTTATGGGGCGTCGGGTTTTCTTTGTTTGTGGTACGGATACAGAAGTCGGAAAGACTTTTGTGTCTTGTACCCTGTTGCGGTGTGGGCGCCAACGGGGTCTAGGCGTTTATGCCCTTAAACCATTAGCTTCGGGTGGCAATTTTCATCCGGAGCATCAACGTCTGGAAAATGAAGATGCATTGGCCCTTGCAGAAGCGTCCTCAGTAAAGCTTCTCTACGAGCAGGTCAATCCGGTCTGTCTTGAGGCGGCAGTGGCGCCCCATCTTGCCGCAAAACAAGCGGGAAGAGTTCTGCGACTGAATGCGTTGCTTGGCCAGGTGCGAGGGGCCTTGTCGGTTCCGGCCGACCTGGTGTTGATCGAAGGCGCAGGCGGTTGGAAAACGCCTTTGGATCTTGTGGCACGAACTGGCCTGAATCACCTGGCACAGGCGCTTGGATTTCCGGTTCTTGTGGTTGTGGGGCTGCGGCTTGGTTGCATCAATCACGCCCTGCTGACCATTGAGGCTATTCAGGCCGATGGTTTGGCGGTTGCTGGCTGGGTTGCCAATGTCCTTGATGCAGATATGCCTCTCTTGAATGAAAATATTGCATCGTTGCGTTCGTTGATCCAGGCTCCTTGCCTGGGGGTGGTTGGTCGTGATGATCGATCGGGCAGCGGGCTAGATCTTTCCTTGCTCGGGTTTTAGCGGCATGATTTTGCCGTATAGCGGAAATTTGTTTCCAGTTGGGCAGGACCGTGCTAGATTCTCATTGAATACAGACTACAACTGGAAAGGAGGTGTGGGATGAATATGTCCATGCTTTCGAATAGTGTCAGTGGTCTCATGCAGACCATGTACAAACTACAGCAGAATGCTCAGCAAATTGCTTCATCCTCAGCCCAACAGTCTGGCGCTTCCAGTCTCACGACGATGGCTGTTTCGCAGCAACAGTTATTGATGCAGGCCGAGGCGGACGTCAAAACGGTGTCGACAGCAGATCAGATGCTGGGTACTGTCATCGATACGCGAGCCTGAGGGCTTGGGTGTTCTTTGCCGAATCATCACGAATTAAGTCTTGATTCGGCTATAATCAACCTGTAAAACGATGCTGGTATTACAGGAGTGCCTTATGACTTTTTCATTGTCTGGTCGCATGAGGGGTTTGTCTGCCTTCCCGGTTGCCTTGCTGATCATCTTTCTGGGTTTGTTGGTCAAGGTGTTGTTGGCAACGGTACCCGCCTATTACGACAATTTTATGTTGGATAAGGTGATTGCTCAGTTGTCTCAGGACGAAATGGGCAAGGGAAAGAGTGTTGATCAGATTCGTGGTGATCTGAGCATGCGTTATACCTTGAATAATGTGACCGTGCCTGCTTCGGCTGTTTCCATCAGCAGTGATGACAGCGGCCTGCATTTTGATGTGGACTATGAGGTACGCAATAATATTTTTGGGAATCTTGATGTTGTGATGCACTTCAAACGTTCGTTTGATGTTGCTGGAGGCAATCATTCTGGAAATTGAACAACGTTTGCAGGAGCGTTTGGGCTATCGATTCCACAACCGGTCCTGGCTTGAACTCGCCCTGACCCATCGCAGTGTCCACAATACCCGCAATAACGAACGCCTTGAGTTTTTGGGTGATTCGCTGCTTGGTCTGATCATGAGTGACTATTTATATAGCGCGTTCCCGGCGGCCCCAGAGGGGGTTCTGACCCGGCTACGTGCTTTTCTTGTGCGTGAATCAACGCTTGCTGATGTGGCTCGTGCACTTGAACTTGGGGATGTACTGCGCCTGGGGGCGGGAGAAGTCCGTACGGGCGGATTTCGTCGGGATTCCATTTTGGCCGATACGCTTGAAGCGCTGCTTGCAGCCATATTTCGTGATTCGGAGAATCTTTCCGTGTGCCGTGATTGTGTTTTGCGCTGGTACGGTCCACGTCTTTTGGAACTTTCCGCGGATCAGGAGATCAAAGATGCCAAATCTCGGTTGCAGGAGTGGTTGCAGGCTCGCCATTTAGCGCTTCCTGAGTACACGGTTGTACAGATCTCGGGTCCTGACCACGATCAGCATTTTCGGGTAGAATGTCGCGTCGAGGCTCTTGATGCTCCCGTACTGGGGCAGGGAGGCAGCCGGCGTTATGCCGAACAACAGGCAGCAGATCAAGTACTGACGCTGCTGTCACGGAGGGAATAAAGAGTGGTCGAAGCACATGACGATGTCATTAGTCGTTTCTTTCAGTCGGATACGTCCGTAGCCGCGGATTATCGTTGTGGCTATGTTGCTATTGTCGGTCGGCCTAACGTGGGTAAGTCGACGTTGCTGAATCATGTTTTGGGGCAAAAATTATCCATTACATCCCGAAAGCCACAGACGACCCGGCATCGTTTATTGGGTATTCATACGACAGAACAGGCGCAGGTTTTGTTTGTGGATACGCCAGGGATGCACCGACAGCAGACCAAAGCCATCAACAGGATGATGAATCGTTCCGCCCAGCATAGCCTGCATGATGTTGCAGCCGTGCTTTGGGTGGTGGATGCCAAACGCTGGACTGAGGAAGATGACTGGATTCTGGAACGCATTAAAGGCGTGCAGGTGCCGGTGCTGCTCGTGCTGAACAAGGTTGACCGTTTTGCTGACAAGTCCGAACTTTTGCCTGTGCTGGATTCCTGCCATGCTCGTCATGGATTCGAGGCCATTGTGCCGGTCTCAGCCCTGCATGGTCAGAATCTGGATCGGCTTATGACACTGATTACGCCGCTTTTGCCTCTGGCGCCACCCTTGTTTGCTGCAGACCAGATTACCGACCGCTCGGAGCGATTTCTGGTGGCCGAACTGATTCGTGAAAAAATCATGCGCCAGTTGGGTGATGAAGTTCCCTATGAGGTTGCAGTTGAAATTGAGCGCTTTGAAGAAGAAGGTCGTCTTACCCGCATTCATGCTTTGATTCTGGTCGAGAGGGAAGGTCAAAAAGCCATTGTAATTGGTGAACGTGGTGATCGCCTCAAACGCATTGGTTCCGAAGCACGTGTGGATATGGAACAATTACTTGGGCGCAAGGTCATGTTGCATCTGTGGGTCAAGGTACGTTCGGGGTGGTCAGATGATGAGCGGGCCCTGCGTAGTCTGGGTTATGGTGATGACCAGCCTGCGTCATGAAGGACTGGTGTTACATACTGCATCAAAGGCCCTATCGTGAGCACTCGGTACTGGCGACCTTGTTGACTGCCTCGGATGGTGTGTGTCCGGCGGTGGCTCATGGCGTTCGCGCTCCAAAGCCAACTATGCGTCTTGTGGAATTTAATCGATTCTCCTGTGAGTTGCGCGGAAACAACGATCTTAAAACCTTGGCGGAGCTTGAGCCTGTCGAACCGTTGCTGATGCTGCAGGGTTTGCCTCTCTATCTGGGCATGTATCTGAATGAGCTTTGTACTGTACTCCTGCCACCCGGGCTGGCAATGCCGCGCCTGTTTCTGGGCTATTTTGATGCCCTTCAGGTCATGAGCCAACACGAAGTATCCTGGCTTGAACTGGAGCGTGCTTTACGTCTGTTCGAGCATCAGTTGTTGCAGCACTGCAGTCATGAGCAGTTTTATGCCATTGAAGTTGATCGGGGTGAGCCCGTTACTCGAGATGGTTTTTATCAATTGTCTGGTGAGGAGGGTTTTGTTCGGGCTACAGTTGGCTACCGAGGTGCATCTTTGTTGGCTTTGCATGAGGATCGTCTGGATGATGAGCAGGAACGGCAGATTGCCCGACTCGTGTTCCGTCAATGGTTGCAGGCGCGTTTGCCGGGGCGGGTCTGGAAGAGTCGGGAGATGTTGCAGCAGTTGTGGCCTATGTTGCGGGGAACTCAATCCTGATCTGAATCAGATCGCCATTGACCCAATGATCCGACGAACTGGAACAAACAGTCAGTATTTTTTAGTCTATCAATATGGTATATTTTGTCCATAGTTAGCGATTTTGGCCTAATGAATGAGCGCACGTTAATCAACTTTTGTGCGACAAGACGGTTTTTTGGCCTTAAATCACAATCAAAAATGAAAGTTCCTTGGCGACAAAGGTCTGGTTGCTGTGCGTTGTCAAAGGATTGCTGATCTTGTCTTGTTGAGGATTGGTTGATGAATCGTGCCTTTCGAACGGTCTGGAATGAATCCCTCGGTGCATGGGTGGCCGTGTCTGAGATCGCCAAACGCAAAGGTCGCCCGGCTCGTTCCAGCGTCTCCCTGGCGGCTGGTTCGGCAACTGTATTGCTTTTGGCGCAAGCACCTACGGCTTGGTCGTTGCCGCATGGAGCGGTTGTTCAATCCGGGCAAGCCAGTATCAGCTCGACTTCGAGCTCCATGACGATTCAGCAAACATCCCAGAATGTCAGCCTGAACTGGAACTCATTCAATGTGGCTTCTGGCGAGCAGGTTGATTTTATTCAGCCCAATAACCAGGCAGTTGCCCTTAATCGCGTTGTCGGTGGGCAAGGTGCAACCATTCTGGGGCAGATTCATGCCAACGGCCAGATCTTTCTTGTTGATCCCCAAGGTGTACTGATCGGCCCGGGTGCTGTGGTCAGTGCCGATTCCTTTCTGGCAAGCACGCAGGACATTCAGTTTAATGGCAGTCACTGGGTCCTGAGTGGCAATAGCAAGGCCAAAGTGGTCAATCAAGGTACGATTCGTACTGCACGAGACGGTACTGCTGCACTGGTCGGTCAACTTGTGCTCAATTCGGGTCAGATTATTTCTCCGCAGGGTCGGGTCATTCTGGTGGGTGGACAGCAGGTGACCCTAGACCTTGGACAGAACTTGCAGGTCAGTGTCAATGCCAGTCTGCTGAATACGCTGGTTGAAAACCAGGGAGCTATCATTGCGAACGGTGGCAGTGTCTACCTGACAGCTGGGGCCCGTGATACTTTGTTGGCTTCTGCAGTTAATAATAGTGGCATGATTCAGGCACAGACCGTCAGCAAGCAGAATGGACATATCGTACTTTTGGCGGGTATGCAGGCGGGTCGCGTTGAACTGGGTGGAACGCTGGATGCTTCGGCTCCGGCAAGTGGCTCGGGTGGGTCAATTGAAACCTCTGCGGCTCATGTTCATGTGGCCCCAAATGCAGTGGTTACAACAGCAGCCAGGCAGGGCAGCAATGGAACCTGGCTCATTGATCCGATGGATTACACGATTGCCTCTTCAGGTGGTGATATCACCGGGACGCAATTAAGTTCTCTGCTCAACAGCAACAATATTGTCATTGATTCCCTGCAAGGCACGACCAGCAACGTATTGGATGCAAAATACGGCTCAGGTGGTGGCAATATTTATGTTCAGGACAATGTATCCTGGAGCACAAGTAATAGCCTCAAGCTCAATGCGCAGAACAGTGTGGTTTTTTCTGCAAAGGTTTCCAACAGTTATGGCGGTAGTCTGATTGTTCATGCTGATGATCAGGGCAGTGGTACCGGCTCTGTTTATCAAAATGGAGCGTCAGCCAAGATCAGCATCAGTGGTGGTGGTTCTGTTGAATTTTATTACAATCCGAGTAGTTATACGTCGCCGACTGATTTTGGTGGGTTGGTTAATGTATCCGGAGGAACCTCATTTACGCCCTTCATGCTGGTCAATAATGCCGCTAACCTTGGTGCTGTATCGACCAATTTGTCGGGCAGTTATGCGCTTGGGACAAACCTGGATTTGACCAAGGCTTCCGTAAACCCGATTGGTTCTGATGCTACACCCTTTTCAGGTATTTTTAATGGTCAGGGATTCAGTATCAGCAATCTGAGCCTGAAAGGAAGTCTTGGTGGAATTGGATATGGGTTGTTTGTTGGCAACACGGGAACTCTTGAACATCTGGTTCTGAACAACATTAATGTCCGTAGTTCCGGATATATTTTTACGGGTGGTCTGGTTGGGCTAAATCAGGGTTCCATCAATGATGTACAGGTTACAGGCACATCTTCAGTCACCATGAATTCCACACCGACCGATGGGAACTGGTCGGTAGGTGCCGTGGCTGGTGCGAGCGGTGTTGGGGCTACAACATCCACATCGGGTGACAAGGATGATGTTTCCACAACGGTGACCTTTGGTAAAACCGGATCCATCAACAATGTTCGGGTGGATTCGACAGTCTCGGTTTCTGGTACAGACAATCTGGGTGGGGCTATCGGGCTGCTGGGGGGCGGAACAGTCTCGGGGTCATACAGTAAAGCTAAGGTCACTGTAACGGCCAATCCAGGGGATGGTGACAATGACAGCGATGAACAGTACCAAAATGCCGCAGGTGGTTTTGTTGGCTGGATGGCTGCTGGAACCATTAGCGATAGTTATAGTGCCGCCACCGTGGTGGACAGTTACTCAGGTTATGCATCGGGTTTTGCAGGTGTGCTGGGTTCCTCTTCGAATAAAGCAAGCCTTGAAAATGTCTATAGTGCCAGTTCTCTCAATGGTTCAGGGGGTACGGCCAGTTTTTATGGCTTGGGCTATGTGAACACCGATTCGGATAGCGATGGCGATGCCTCGCATCCAAATGGTGATGACACCGCTCTTGCGACGGTCAAAAATGCTTATTGGGACAGCACGCTGGCGAATAAGGCAAGTGGTGTCAAGCTCGTTGGTGATGCGACCAGTGTGGGCACCGCAGAATCTGATGCGGCCATGCAGCAGCAAGCAACGTTTAGCGGTTTCGATTTTACCAATACATGGACCATGAGTACCGGAAATTACCCGTACCCTGTTTTGAATGCTGCGACGACGACAGTATTTGAGCATCCATTAACAGTCGCCAATGAATCGGCTGCCAATAAGGTTTATGATGGCAATACCAGTGCGACAGTGAAGGGGGGTACCCTTCAGGGAATTTTGAATGGAGATCAGCTAAACCTGAGTGAGGCGGGCACATTTTCCCAGAAGGATGTGGGTACGAATCTGGTCGTAACGGTTCATGACTCAATATCAGGTCAAAATGCATCCGGTTATGTTCTAGTCGCTCCTTCCAGTCTTATAGCGGATATTACTCCGAAGGCACTGACGGCGACCGGGCTGGCGGCCTCGAACAAGGTTTATGACGGCACGACGACGGCCCAGGTTTCTGGAGGCACCCTTCAGGGGGTGGTGGCTGGGGATACGGTTGGTCTGAGCACGA
>JAJZUM010000190.1 GCA_021848605.1 Pseudomonadota bacterium
CCGCCATAAGTAACCTAAGTCAGGCACGACAACTCATTGAGGGTCTTAAGGATCTGGGTTGTTGTACCCTGCTGGATGATTTTGGAGCGGGGATGTCTTCGCTCAATTATTTGCGTACGCTGCCGGTTGATGTGCTCAAAATTGACGGCAGTTTTGTGCAGCATATGGCTCGGGATGCAACCGATTATGCGCTGGTCAAGGCGATTCATGAAATTGGTCATGTGATGGGAAAAAAGACGGTGGCTGAATACTGTGAGGATGAAGTCACCCTCGTATTGTTGCGCGGACTAGGTGTTGATTACGTCCAGGGCTATCACATTGGCGTTCCCGAACTCATTGGGACACCACGAACTATTTGACTGGCTGTCTGTTGGGCTATGACCACGCCTTGCCAAGGTATATAATCACGGACTGGTGAATTGATTGTCTTGCGCAATAAGGAATCAAGAATGTCGGCTCATGCCGTTTCTCCCGTTTATCTGGGTCGCAAAACCCGGCGCCAGAACAGTGAACAACGCCGTTTAACTATTTTGCGAGCGGCCTTGAATATCGCTGCTCAGGATGGTGTACGTGCTATCCGGCATCGTATTGTTGCCCAACAGGCCAAGGTTCCGCTGTCGGCAACAACCTATTACTTCAAGGACATCCACGATCTCATCACCGATGCCTTTGTGCTTTTCTCACATGAAGCCAAGACTCTGTATATTGATCCCTTTTGGGCCGAGGCATCTGGGCGGTTGGAGCAGGAACGGGTCCGTTCTGGTGCTACCTTGAATGTCCGCAACTGGCTGTGCCAGGATGTATCCCACCAGGGTGCGAAATATATCGTCAAGGTTGTGCAGGAAAACCGTCAGTACCTGCAAACTGAAATTGCATTTCTTGATGCCGCCTTGCATGATGAGCATCTGCGTTCGGCGGCATTATCCTATCTTGATCATACCCTTGCCGGCATGCGCTGGTTGATGAACGAACTTGATTTGCCTGACCCTGATCTGTTGGCCAAGAGCTTTTTTTCTCTGGTGCGCCGGATGATGCTTGAAGCTATGTTGGGCAAAAAAGAAGCTCTTGATCCGGTTCAGGTTGAAAACCAGTTGTGTGGTTATCTTCGCTCGATTTGTGCTGTTCCGGCAGCAGTGGTCTGATCCGTGTCATGATGATGGACGGTGCATTACAGGGACAGTGGCAAACGCAACTTGAAGATGAGTTGCGGTCTGAATACATGCAGGACCTGGCGCATTTCCTTCGTTCCGAAAAAGCTGCGGGCAAGCGAATTTTTCCTCCGGGACGGTTGATGTTTCGGGCATTGAATTTGACTCCTCTTGAGCAGGTACGTTGTGTTTTGATAGGGCAAGACCCCTATCATGGGCTGGGTCAGGCTGAGGGCTTGTGTTTTTCTGTGCCTGAAGGCGTGGCATTACCTCCGTCCTTACGCAATATATTCCGCGAACTTGAAAGCGATCTGGGTGTCAAGATTCCGCCGCATTGCCATTCACTGGTTCCCTGGGCTGAACAGGGAGTGTTATTGCTTAACAGTGTGTTGTCTGTTGAAGAAGGACGGCCTGCATCGCATCAGGGCAAGGGCTGGGAACGATTCACCGATGCAATTCTGGGGATTCTCGCCCGCGAAGACCGACCTATTGTCTTTATGTTATGGGGGCGTTACGCCCAGGACAAAGCCCGGCATCTGCAACATCCTGCTCATCTCATCCTGAAGGCGGCACACCCATCACCGCTTTCAGCAGGGCGGGGCGGTTTTTTTGGCTGTCGTCACTTTTCCCGTTGTAATGAGTTTTTGCAGGCGCATGGCCAGCTCCCTGTACATTGGCTGGCCATTGCCGGTGCGGCTGCTGTCGATCCTCAGGCTTGAGCGCGTGCCACAGCCCGAAGTTCGTGTGGCATGCCCTGGAACAGCTGATTGATGTCTCCCTGGGGGAGTTTTTGAATCAGGAGCGACTGGTTGAGGTCACAGATTTCTGCGCCAGCCATATAATGAAAGCGCAAGCGAATACGGTCTCCTTGTTCCAGTTGAACCGGTTCGGCCAGAGGAAGAACCAGATACTGGCAGTGCCAGTCAATGGATCGGGCTTCTTCGGGAATGATGGCCACCAGATTTTTGGTTACAAAGCGCAGGGCATTGAGTGTTCCGGCGGCATGAGCCTGGAATACGACATCGGCTCTTTGCAGCAGTGATTGTGGCTCCTGGTATTCGATGACCGAGTAGATAAAAGGGTCGCCGAGGCCAATGGTATCTTTGTTTTCAGCCGATGCGTGCTGGAAGAGGGGGATGGCCGCCTGATAACCCATAAAGTCATAGTTTTGCTGAACAGGTTGGACAGCCAGCAGCGTGGTATCGGGTATGAATCTTGGCAAGCATCCGAAACGTTGCTGGTGCAGGTGCCGGAATCGGTCAAGGACACGGAGTTGCTGCTCCCGAACCAGGGCTGAATGCAGCATTTCGCAGATGACTACATCCACAGGTTGTTCAGGCATATACTCCATGGCATCGGCGAGTACCAGTTCGACGCGTTCACCACCGGGGTTCTGGCGGAGCAGATGTTCTGCCCACTGTATCATCTCGGGGTTGGCATCGACGCATTGGACTTGGGCACCACAACGGGCGGCAAAGCAGGATAGCACACCGGTGCCTCCTCCGAGTTCCACAACACGGTGTCCTGGCCGGACTACGGACTCGATGGCGTTTTTGAAGGCGTGCATGCGTTCGGTATTGGCCAGCATCTGGCCATGATAATGAATGGGAATAAATTGACCGAGTTGCTCGCGAGGATTATTGGATTGAAACATGATGTTGGTTTCCTGACGGTCTGTGAATGACAAAATGTGACGAGCAAAGATTGTGCCATAGCCATAACGATGGAAAAATCTGGGCAGCTCTGCTCCTGCTCATGTTTGGACTTTGGCTGGTCTCCATCAATATTGGACCGGCGGGAACTCTTTGGTCAACGAATTCGGCGCGGCTGGGCTGGTCGGAGCTTTTACAGTTGCGAGGTTGGCGGGGTGCATTGGCATTGATCGAAGGTGCGGGATTGGCGACGACAGGCCTGGTGATGCAAACGCTATTTCGTAATCCACTGGTTGATGCTGGCTTGTTGGGGGTGTCGCAGGCATCAGCGCTTGGCGTATTGTGCATGATTGCCCTTGGTGCCTCTGCCGGACTGCAACAACTGGGTGCGGTGATGCTTGCGATCCTGGTATTGAGTTTTCTGCTCTTCATCTGGCAAAGACGTAGCCTTAGCATGGAGCAGGTCTTGCTTGTCGGTCTTGCTGTCAATGCGTTGCTGGGGGCGTTAATGCAGCTAGGTCTTGCCTGGATGCCTCGGCCTGCCTTGTTGGGTGCTTGGACTTTTTTGCAAGGAACGCTTGCCGATGCGGATGGTCCAGGTGTGCTGCGTGCTTTCATGGCCTTGCTGTTGGTGGTATGGGCCTTGCGACGCTATGGCCGGGATCTGGACTGGCTGCTCCTTGGGGATGATGCTGCTGCAAGTGCCGGGGTGCCTGTGCTACGTCTGCAAAAGCTGATGCTGGTCATCTGTGCAGTAGCGGTCGCCGAATTCGTGGCACAGGCGGGCGTTATGGGCTTTGTGGGCATGTTGGCTCCGGCTACGGTGCGCTGGTGCATGACGGGTGGGCATCGGCTCTGGTGGCCGTGGGTTTTGGGCTTTGGTGCGCTTCTGGTTTTGGCGGCTGATATTCTGGCACGTATTCTGGTTGCTCCGGCAGAACTACCGGTGGGTGTTGTGACTTCGCTGATGGGGGCTCCAGCCTTCGCCCTCATACTTGGGAGAGGGCTGTGGCGGCGCTGAGACTGCAACTCGATCAACTTGATCTGTATCGTAAAGGACAGAAGATCTTGTCAGGACTTTCGCTGCGCATTGATGCCGGTAAGATTTGGGTCCTGGTTGGTGATAATGGGGCAGGCAAAACAACGCTTCTTCAAGCTCTGGCGGGATCATGCCCTGAGCAGTTGCTCTGGCGTGGAGGACAGCCGGATTGGCCCGTTGCAGCACCACAACTGCCTGGATTTCGTAGCTTGGCGAGACAGGGTGAGGGTCGGGCGCTGGGTCTGTCGGTGGCGGATATCATGCACTTGGCTGCACCAGAACCTCAAAAGAGTATGATGGCCTGGGGATTGATGGATTTGGCAAAGCGTCGAGTCAATGAACTGAGTGCAGGCCAACGCCAGCGTCTTGAACTGGCGCGCAGTGAGGCACAGCTTCGACAACCGGGTCTATGGTTGCTCGACGAACCATATGCTGCCCTGGATCGGCATTGGCAAGCCGGTCTTACAGCACGGATCCGCGCTTTTAGCCATCTTGGTGGTGCAGTTCTACTCAGTATGCATGATCGTGAACTTGCCCTGCAACTGGGGCATCAGGTTTTGGTTTTGGCTGAAGGTTGTCAGCGCTATGTGGGTGATGTGGCGATGCTCAAAGAGCCTGCCCTTGATCGTCTCTTATCAGGAGATGCTCAGTTCGCGCTGCAGCAACAACCTTTTGCGTTCCAGTCCGAAGCGGTATCCCGACAGGTTGCCGTTATGGGCAATCACGCGGTGGCAAGGGATGAAAAGAGGCAAGGGGTTTGAACAGTTAAAATACTAGTTGCGCATTCCTGCGCTTTCGTGTATATTTTGCGAATGTCTCGCAAAATGGTCAGTATTCATGAAGCCGCCGAGTTCCTGGGCGTTGCAGCGCAAACGCTGCGGCGATGGGAGCGCGAAGGCAA
>JAJZUM010000191.1 GCA_021848605.1 Pseudomonadota bacterium
ATCTGAGCACTCACGGGATTTGATTCTCTGTCTGGATGGTTCACCGGTCTGTATTGAGCTGCTGGTCTTTGAACACACGGAGAACAGCATGCGTTGCCTGTTTAAACATGGCAGTTTTGATACAGCCTATGAGTTGAAATCCTTGTTGAGCGACCAGAGCTTTTTTCTGCCAGGTCGCTCCGGTATCCGTCCAGTTGAGGAGCCAATGGGACAGCTCTTACGTATTTACCGGGCCTGACAGGCCCGGATGACCCGTACCACAGAGCCTCCACGAGCTCTGGGTATGTGGGGGCCTAAATCCTCATCATCGGGGTTGAATACCTCGACCTTGTCGAAACCACACTGCTCAAATGTGGTAATGGCCTCTTGGTCATGAGCAAAATGTAGCGTAAATGAGCTGTGGGTGATGAAACCAAGCAAGCGGTTGGCTTGGGCGATGATTTTTGAAAAACGATGCTGTTTTACCTCAGGATAGACATCTGTGAGGTAGCAGCTTTGTGGAAAGGTCTGCAGGGCAGTGGCCAGGCGGGACCAAAATGCTTCGATGACCGGTCGTGGAAAATAATTGACCAAGCCTTCTGTAATCACGGTAATGGGTTGGTGCGTATCAAAGTTTTTGGAGAGCACGTCAGCAAGGCAGTCATCCCCGTCATCAGCGAGGATGTTGCACGTCAACACCCGGTGTCGATCGGGTGATGTCTCAAGCACGGTTAAAAGCATTTGTTTGTGTCGGGCCATGGCGGGAAGATCCGCTTCGATGTAGCGCAGATCAGGTTGCTGTTGAATTCTGCTCCAGCCTCTCGGGCTGAGACCTGCGGCAATTTCAAGCACCTGGTTGTGCCCAGTCTTCAGGTTGCGTTCTAGTTCACGATCAAGAAGGGCATGACGTGATAAGAGGGTTGTCTTGATGTCGGTACCGATGATCAGGCGTGCCAGCCATTCAAAAGGTTTGAGCAGATAGAAGTAGCATGCTCCTCGCCGAGTCGCTAATCGCATGGTGGACCAACCCTGTTTGAACCAGACATAGCCGGTATAGTGGGCCGTGAAGGAGATGCTGGATGTGTCTTTGCCACTCATGATGTCATCCTTGCTTATTGAGGCGCTTGAAAAAGTGGATAACCTGCCATTGCCATGGCAAGTTGCAACAGGCCATCTTCCGGTTGGCCTTGATGCCTGCCCTTGATGGTTCGGTCAATATCATGACAAAGCCCCAAAAGTCGCGCTGTACGCGCGATACTTAGGAGCTTTGCCAATATGCCTATGGCCGCTTGGCGGCTCTTCCAGATCCCTGCCTGGTTTAGTGCCCCTGACCAGGAACCTCCATTGCTTTGGTGAGACTGAACCGTTGCCAGTGATCGTAATTCTGTCGTCAGGATATGCAGGATCAATGCAGGAGCTTCGCCACTCAACACCAATTGTTCAAGAATTTGTGGAATGCGAACTCGATCTCCGGCAACAATCGCATCAAGAAGATCATAACTGCGGTACTGAGCCATCTGATCGAGTGTAGCATGAATGATTGACGCATCAATCAACTGGTCAGCATGCAAAAGCTGGAGTAGGTCAAGCGACTGGTCTGCGGCCAGCAGGTGCCCTTCGGTACGAAGCAGGAGAGCATCCAGACCACTGTCACTGAGATGGAGGTTACGTTGGCGAACCCTTTGTTCCAGCCAGGAGCGCAGTTTAGGACCTTCGGGTGTTAACAGAGTTAGCACGATACCGGCCTGATCACAACGATTGATCCAGTCTGCTTGCATAGCTTTGCGATTGGGCAGGGGATGGATAATCAGCAATGCCTGTTCATCAGGCTGAGGATGTTCCAGGAGCTTGCACAGCCATGCATACCAGGCCGTATCGGCTGGTTTGGGACAGTGCAGCTCAAAAAGCTGTCGACTGGAAAAAAGGGATTGGGATTGATAAGCGCTCATGAAACTTGCTGCCTGCCAACCACGGTCGACCGTCATGGAGAAACGTTCAAGGTAGCCCTGTTTTTTGCCTTCCTGACGCCAAGCATCCAAGCTTTCTTTTATGAAAAGCGGATCGTCAGCCAATACCAACGTGCACCGGTAGGGCAGCCCCTTGAGATGTTGCTCCGTCCAGGCATTTACTCGGACCATGCAGCCCCCGGGGGTAGATTGAATCGTTGCTTGCGTAAGCTCTGCAGCCGTCGCAGCAGTTGTTGCACTGCATCCTCGCGCATATCGGAGACGGCCAGGTCGCTTTCCTGGACTCCACCACTGATCGAGCCAGGAGAGCTTTGATAATCACGCTGTTCAACAATCGGTCGTCCTTGCAGATGTTCTCGTTGGTCCGGGCTTATGACGACGTATGACAGTGTATAAATCAGGTGGGTATTCATGATTTGACTGCGAACATCAAATATGCTGGTCTGAGAGGTGATGTTTTCGGCTTGAATCACCAACTGGTATCCCCCGGTCTGGATCAGAACATTGTTGCGTTCAAGAGCGCGCTCCAGTTGTTGACGCAATGCGGTTGCATCTTTGGGAGTGACCAGGTCGATTGAGGAAAGAAACTCAGGAAAGCGGTACACCCCACGCAAGTGAAAACCGCATCCAGACATACCGAGATAAAAAAGCAGAACAACAAGGACGCGTCGCCTCATGATTCAGGGCTCGAGAACAAGACTGAGCAGTTTCCCCGGTACAAGAATGGACTGCTTCAAGTGCCTGCCCTCAATCAGTCGGGCAATATCCTTCTGGGCTAACGCTGCTGTCTCAATATCTTCTTTGCTGCTTTCTTTGGCTACGGTGATTTTGCCCCGGATTTTGCCATTAACCTGAATCATCAAGGTGACCTCGGATCGCACGAGGAGTGATGTGTCAGCTTGGGGCCATGCAGCATCCATGCAAAGTCCTGTACCACCTAGATGTTGCCAGAGGGTCTGGCTGATGTGGGGAACCATGGGTGCCAACAACAGAATCAGGCTGGTTAGACTTTCCCGAACCGCCTGCTCATCGGCACGGGACTGGGGCTCCATGCGCTGTACCTGGTTGAGTAAGTCCATGCAGGCTGCAATAGCTGTATTGAAACTTAGTCTTCGCTCAAGATCGTCACTGACCTTGAGGATGGTTTCATGGGTACGTCGGCGTAGTTCCTCGGCCGTGGAGGACAAAGCCTGCTCGGGCAGGGCCCTTGGCTGGGTATGATGATGGACAGCCTTCCAAAGCCGTCGCAAGAATCTTTGTGCTCCTTCAACGCCGGCATCGTTCCATTCGAGACTTGCTTCCGGGGGAGCAGCAAAGAGCATGAAAAGTCGTGCTGTGTCGGCTCCATAGGATTGAATCAGCAGTTGCGGATCAACACCATTATTGCGCGACTTAGACATCTTTTCCATGCCGCCATGGGAAACAGGTTGCTCATCCAGACGCAATCGTGCCGAAACCATCCGGCCGCGTTCATCCCGTTCAAGGGTCACTTCGGTAGGGTTGTACCAGGATCGTTGTCCATCAGCATGCTGGCGGTAAAAAGTATCTGCCAGAACCATTCCTTGAGTAAGAAGGCGTTCAAAGGGCTCATCGCCCTCAACCAGACCTTCATCGCGCAGCAATTTGTGAAAGAATCGGGCATATAGCAGGTGCAATATGGCATGCTCAATGCCGCCAATATAGTGATCGACCGGAAGCCAGTGTCCTGCTGCTTCGCGGTTGACCAGTCGGGATGGTTCATGTGGTGAGGTGTAACGGGCGTAGTACCAGGAGGATTCAACGAACGTATCCATGGTATCGGTTTCACGTCGTGCCGCTTTACCACATTGTGGACAGGTGCAGTCATGGAAATCGGGCATTCTGGCCAAGGGAGATCCGCTACCGTCCGGGATAACATGTTCTGGCAAAACTACAGGCAACTGATCATCGGGAACACAAACATCACCGCAAGACGGGCAATGGATGATCGGAATGGGACATCCCCAGTAGCGTTGTCTGGAAATGCCCCAATCACGTAGACGGTACTGGATGCGCTCTTTGCCAAGCTGCAGTGATGCTAGCTTGTGAGAAAGTTCGGCAAAGGCCTCATCAAAGTTTTTACCATTGAGCGGACCAGAATTACAAAGCAGCCCTGTTTCTGTCCAGGCTTGGCTGCGTACATCCGGAACCTGACCTTCACGATCAAGTATGACAGGCGTGATGGGAAGATTGTAACGCTGGGCAAAGGCATGATCCCGTTCATCGTGGGCTGGGACACCCATGACGGCACCTTCACCATAACTTGCCAGGACATAATTGCCGACCCAAACAGGAATGTGTGCTCCGGTGAGGGGGTGCACGACATATCGCCCGGTCGGCATACCCTTCTTTTCCTGGGTGGCCAGATCGGCTTCAGCAACCGAGCCCTGAAGACACTCATGGATAAATGCAGCGAGATCCGGCTGGTGCTTTGCAGCCATCTGAGCCAGCTCATGCTCGGCTGATACGGCAATATAGGAGACACCATAAAGTGTATCGGGACGGGTCGTGAATACTTTAAGCGTTCCGGCAAGATGTTCCGCATCCGAAGAGTGTTCGGACACGTAGGAAAATATGATTTCCATGCCGCGTGATTTGCCAATCCAGTTGCGTTGCATGGCTTTGACCTGTTCAGGCCAGCCATGCATGTGATCAAGTCCGTCCAGAAGTTCTTCGGCATATCGGGTAATGGCGAAGTAATACATGGGAATTTCACGTTTTTCGACCAATGCTCCTGAACGCCATCCCCTACCATCAATGACCTGTTCGTAGATC
>JAJZUM010000192.1 GCA_021848605.1 Pseudomonadota bacterium
CAAAAACCGTCCGCTTGACCCCCTGCTGGCGCAAGGCTGGTTCGGAACTCGCCTAGCAAGGGGAATGCGCGGACAAGTATTCACAGCGTTTCCTGGTGTTTGACATCCTCTCCGCCCTTTTCTAAAAGCCAATCGATTCATGAACCCGTACTGCAGTTGCTATCAGCGAGGGCAGAGAGGATATTACCTTCAGTTAAAGGCGAACTGGTTCTGACTAAGCTTCATCATGCTTTGCTGTGGAGCCAGCATACTTTCTGCATGTGCCCTTGCCCGAGGCAAAATCTTGGCAAAATAGAACTCAGCTGTCATGACCTTGGCTTCATAAAACTCAGGTTGCTCGATCCCACCTTGTGATTTCTTGGAAATCGCAACCGAAGCTTGCATGGCCCAAAAGTACGCCATGGTGACGTATCCTGAATACATGAGAAAGTCATAGGAAGCCGCGCCAACAACATCCCGGTTTTTTCGTGCGGCAAGCATGACTCGTGTTGTCAGGTAGTTCCATTCTGCAGTCAGCTTGCTCAGTGTCCAGAGCATGCCACGTAAGGGTTTCATGCTTAGGTGACTGGCAATAAATTTTAGAATCTCGGCACTGAAATCACGAACACATTGTCCCCGGGTTAGCAGCAGAACCTTACGTCCCAGCAAATCCAGAGCCTGAATACCTGTCGTTCCTTCATACAAAGTTGCAATTCGGGCATCACGGGCAATTTGCTCCATGCCATGTTCCCGAATATAACCGTGTCCCCCATAGACCTGCATGCCCAGTTGAGCTGCTTCCAAGCCCAGTTCAGTCAAAAAGCCCTTGAGAATCGGGGTTAGAAAACCCAGTTTATCATCCCAGTACTGATAGGATTTCTGATCATCCTGTAAAAGTGCTGCAATCATTTTATCGGCATATTGAGCTGCAAAATAAATCATAGCTCGGCCACCTTCAGCAACGCACTTCTGGGTTAACAACATGCGACGAACATCAGGGTGCCAAATCAGGGCATCCGCTGATTGATCCTTGTCTTTCTTTCCAGAGAGGGATCGCATGGATCGACGTTCTTTGGCATAGGCCAGTGCTCCTTGATAGCTGAGTTCAGCATGCGCAACCCCCTGAACAGATGTGCCAATACGAGCTGTATTCATGAAAGTAAACATGGCTTCCAGACCTGCGTTGGGCTGTGCAATCAAGTATCCAACAGCATTGTCAAAATTGAGGACACAGGTCGCTGAAGCCTTGATACCCATCTTGTGTTCAATCGAACCGGCTTTCACGCCATTACGAGCACCAGTTTGTCCGTTCTGATCCACGAGAAATTTTGGCACCAGAAAGAGCGAAATTCCTCGCGTTCCTACTGGGGCATCCGGCAAGCGTGCCAGTACAATATGAATAATGTTGGAAGTAAGATCATGTTCTCCAGCAGAAATAAAGATTTTTGTACCTGTAATGAGATAGCTGCCATCGGCTTGTGGTTCAGCGCGGGTACGGATTTGACCAAGATCTGTACCACATTGTGGTTCGGTCAAGCACATGGTGCCACTCCACTCCCCTGAAACGAGTTGCGGCATGTAACGTTGCTTTTGTTCTTCAGTACCGTGCTGCATCAGCGTATTCATGCATCCTAGCGATAACCCCGGATACATGGTAAATGACCAGTTGGCTGTACCCATCATTTCTGATTTGATTAATCCGAGCGACATAGGCAAGCCCTGACCGCCATAAATGTCTGGGTGGGAAAGTCCCTGCCAGCCGCCCTCAACATATGCCTGATAGGCTTCCTTGAATCCTTTAGGCGTTCGGACTTCGCCCTGGTCAAAATGACACCCTTCAGCATCACCTGATTCATTGATAGGTGCAAGAACTTCCTCACAAAAACGTGCACACTCATTCAATATAAAATCGACAGTATCCGGTGTTGCATCCGCAGCACCCGGCAATTGAGCATAATGAGTTGGAAAGTCAAAGACTTCATTCATGAGAAAGCGCATATCACGCAGCGGGGCTTTAAATGTTGGCATAGAAACTCCTCAACTTTGACCTGTCATAGCAACACAAGCATACTAACAGTACATGTGTTCACTGAATATGGCCTTATTGCCACAAATTAAAGTCAGAGTTGCATGTTGCCGAACATCGTGAATCTAATCCTGTGATAAAATGAATGCTATTGATGATTGGAGTTCCAGCATGTCAGCCCGCATCAGCATTCATACCTTGCGACAGATGAAGTCAAAAGGCGAGCGTTTTGCCTGCCTGACCGCTTATGACGCCATGCAAGCTTCAGTGATCAGCACGGCCGGTGTTGAATGCATGCTTGTTGGGGATTCCCTGGGCATGGTGATTCAGGGTCATGAATCTACCTTGCCGGTTTCAATTGCAGACATGACCTATCATACGGCCTGCGTTGCTCGCGGCAATCGAGGAAGTTTATTGATTGCCGATATGCCCTTCCTCAGTTATGCCGATGCAACTGAGGCGGTTAGAAATGCCAAATCGTTAATGCAGGCTGGTGCCCACATGGTTAAACTTGAGGGAGGTGCCTGGCTTGCGTCCATTGTTCAAATTTTACGTCAAAATGGAGTTCCTGCTTGTCTGCACCTTGGTCTTACGCCCCAATCCGTCAATGTTTTTGGAGGGTATCGGGTACAGGGTCGAGGTGATGCTGCAGGTCAGCGTTTACTCGAGGATATCCAGGAACTTGAAGCTGCGGGTGCTGAGCTTTTTGTTTTAGAATGTGTACCGCAGCAACTGGCTGCACGTGTTACCCAGGCGACTTCCGTACCCGTTATTGGAATTGGAGCAGGGCCTGCAACCGATGGTCAAGTACTGGTCTTCTATGACATGCTGGGTCTAAATGTTGATAAACCACCGAGATTTATCAAGAATTTTCTAAGCGACGGCCGTTCGATTGCAGATGCTTGTCAGGCTTTCGCCCATGATGTGCGGCATGGGCTATTCCCTGCTCCTGAGCATTGTTTTGACTAGGATTTGTCCATGAAGCTAATTTATGATCGCGACAGCTTGCGCAAATGGGTGCGCAAAAAACATCAGGACGGTGAACGTATTGGACTGGCACCGACCATGGGAAATTTGCATGCCGGTCATTTACGTCTGCTTGATGTGCTACGTCCCCACTCCGATTGTCGGATTGTGTCTATTTTTGTCAATCCTACCCAATTTGGTCCCAATGAAGATTTTGATCGTTACCCACGAACACTTGAGAGAGACCTCGAACAACTCTCCGCTACGGGTTGTGAAGCAGTCTTTGTTCCTGGCGTCGAAGAAATGTATCCTTTTGGACGTGATCCTCTGACAAGGGTTGTGGTAAGAGATCTGGAAAACCGATTGTGTGGCGCCTTCCGTCCCGGACATTTTCAGGGTGTTGCCACCGTTGTGTCCAAGCTGTTGCATCTGGTTCAACCTGATGTAGCCTGCTTTGGAGAAAAGGACTGGCAACAATTGGCAGTGATTCGTGCTATGGTTCGTGATCTGGATATGCCCGTTGACATTCTGGGATGCCCAACCGAACGTGAACAGGATGGTCTGGCCATGAGTTCACGCAATCAATACCTCAGCCCTGAAGAAAGACAAAGAGCGGTCATCCTTTACCGAACCCTGCAACAATCAGCTACGGCCATTCGGGGAGGATTACGTGATTTCAGAATGCTGGAAAGCTCTGCCATGGGATTGCTACAGAAGTCAGGGTTTGTAATGGACTATTTTAGTATTGTGGATGCTGAAACCCTTGAACCTGCCGTTGATCTCACCCAACAGATTCGCTTGCTGGCAGCAGGACGTCTCGGACAAACCAGGCTAATTGATAACTGCCCTGTGCATCAATTGCCCTGATTTGGGTAGCAAACGTTGCAGGATGACCCTGAAATAGGCACAATAGGACACTGGACGTACCTCATGTATCAAGGAATGGAACCCATTTATCTTGGCGTCTGGAGACCATGATGCAATGCACCATGTTAAAAGCTAAATTACACCGTGCCTGCGTGACGCATGCTGAGCTGAATTATGAAGGTTCATGTGCCATTGATGGTGAACTCCTTGACCTTTCGGGAATTCTCGAATACGAACAGATTCATATTTATAATGTTACCAACGGTGAACGTTTCTCGACCTACGCCATTCGTGCGGAAGAAGGTAGCCGCGTCATTTCCATTAATGGCGCCGCTGCCCATAAGGCCGGTGTTGGTGATCGATTGATCATTTGTGTCTATGCAATCTACACCCCTTCAGAAGTTGAAAACTTCAAACCAAGGTTGATTTACTGCAATGCTGATAACTCGGTCAGCCATACCATGAATGCTATACCTGTTCAGCTTGCCTAACTTGCTGATTTGGTGCGAATCAGGTGTATATAAAACCAAACTGAGTGATATTGTATCTGTTTGATCCTTAAAAAATGGAACAGGAATCGGTTCCATTTTGATCAACAAAAGCCGAATAAAATTGCCCCAGGAATAAAGACAGATTTTTCCTTATTTACGATAATTTTACTTATTTCACTGCAGCAGGTGTGCTGCCCCATCATTCCTTGCCCTGAATGGCGGGACTAATTGTGCCATGGGTCAAAGCCGTTCCGTCAGACTTGCTCATTCCTGCCTAAACAGGAACAAAGCTGACTTCCTGCTTCGTCGAGGCTGGTTTCGCCCGGCGCTTGCGCGTCGGGTCAGAGCCTTCCTCTCCACAGGCTGAAA
>JAJZUM010000021.1 GCA_021848605.1 Pseudomonadota bacterium
ATCTTCTGGGGTTGGAACCACCATAATGACTTCACCAACACCCGCCACACGTGCAGGAATAGCATTCATCAGCACCGAAGAGGGATAGGAAGCCTTGCCTCCTGGCACATAAATGCCAACCCGATCCAGGGCGGTCACCTGTTGACCAAGCCATCCACCCTCTGTTTCTTCAACACGCCACGAACGCAGCAACTGGTGCTGGTGATAAGAGCGGATCCGATCGGCAGCACGTTCGAGCGCCTCGAGGCCTTCCTGAGGTAAGGTATGCATCGCTTCGAGCCATTGTGCCTGTGGAATTTCAAGATCCTGAGCCGAATCAAGTTGCAGCCGATCCCAACGTTGGGTCATTTCCAGCAAGGCTGTATCACCCCGCTGCCGCACTTCGGAAATGATCGTCCGAACCATTTTTTCCACATCGTCCAGCTGTTCCTCAGGCTGGGCCAGCAATTGCGCCAATTCAGTCTCAAAATGGGCATCAACTGCCTGCAACCTTCGAATATGCACGGGCATCAATCACATCCTCCGGGATAAAACAGCAGCCTGTACCTGTTCAAGCAAAGGCTGGATACTGGCGTGAAAGCGCCGCATCGAAGTCCTGTTGACAATCATGCGTGCCGAGATATGCTCAATAAGTTCCTTGGGCTCAAGACCATTTTCCTGGAGGGTCTTACCTGTATCCACCACATCAACAATACGGTCAGACAAGCCCATTAGTGGCGCCAACTCCATAGAACCATAAAGCTTGATGATATCAACCTGTTCCCCTCTAGACGCATACCAACGTCGGGTAATGTGCTCAAACTTGGTCGCAATTCTCAGCCGTCCCTTCGGCAAGGACTCATCAATCCGTCCAGCCACCATCAAACGACAGCGGGCGATTTGCAAATCAACCGGCTCATAAATATTGTCTGCACCATACTCAAGCAAAACATCCTTGCCAGCGACACCAAGATCCGCAGCCCCATTGTTCACATAGGCAGGAACATCCGTGGCTCGAACAATGACAATCCGTATGTCCGGATGATTGGTGGCAAGAATTAGCTTGCGGGTCTGTTCCGGCTGCTCGGACAACTCAATGCCAGCCGCCCGCAGCAGTGGCATGGTGTCTTGAAGAATACGACCTTTGGAGAGCGCAATGGTCAAACTCACTTCGCCACCCTCCGCACATCCGCGCCAAGTCGTTGTAATTTGGCTTCAATACGTTCATAACCACGATCAATATGATAGATTCGGTCGATCAGCGTTTGTCCTCGCGCTACAAGACCTGCCAGCACGAGACTCATCGAAGCGCGCAAGTCTGTAGCTATGACGGGAGCCCCGTCCAGATGCCCTGTACCGCGAACGATGGCAGTATGACCGTCGACAGCTATTCGGGCACCGAGCCGGTTCAGTTCCTGAACATGCATGAACCGGTTCTCAAAAATCGTCTCGGTAATTGTTCCAGTACCTTCGGCGACTGCATCAAGAGCCATGAACTGCGCTTGCATGTCCGTGGGAAAGGCAGGATAAGGCTGAGTACGAAATGAAACGGCCTTGGGACGTTCATCCATCTGTAGCCTGATCCAGTCCGTACCTCGATCGACCTGACAACCAGCCTCTTCCAGTTTGAGCAAAACGGCCTCAAGCAAATCAGGCCGTGTCGCTCTACAGGTTACATCACCTTGAGTCATGGCAGCCGCGATCAAATAGGAGCCGGTTTCAATACGATCAGGGACAACCTGATGCAAAGCGCCATGCAGTTGTTCTACACCACGAATACGAATGGTATCACTACCTGCTCCGTCAATCTCGGCACCCATGCTACGCAACAAGACAGCAAGATCAACAATTTCTGGTTCCCGGGCCGCATTCTCAATGAGGGTTTCGCCATCCGCAAGGGTTGCGGCCATCATAATATTTTCCGTGCCACCGACCGTTGCCATGTCAAATAAAACCCGAGCACCTTGGAGACGGCCAGCCATACGCGCATGCACATAGCCACCTTCTACCACAACCTCAGCGCCCATAGCCTCCAGACCCTTGATGTGCTGGTCAACAGGACGGGATCCAATGGCACAGCCTCCTGGCAAAGAAACCCGAGCTTCACCAAAACGGGCAAGCAGAGGCCCCAAAACCAGAATGGAGGCACGCATCTGCTTGACAATCTCATAGGGCGCCACAGCCGTAATGGGTCCCTCAGCACTCATGCGCCATGTACCAGGAGTTGGCTGTTCCATGACAACACCCAGACCACGAAGCAAATGCACCATGGTCTGGATATCACGCAAATCGGGTACATTGCCGAGCCGCAAGGCATCCCCAGTCAGCAGACTAGCCGCCATAAGGGGCAATGCCGCATTTTTCGAACCGGAAATCAGCACTTCTCCTTCCAAACGACAACCACCCCGAATTAGTAATTTATCCATGCTCTCAACCAAACATCCGGGTGCGTTGCCATTCCTCGGGAGTCAGAGTGCGCATACTGACCGCATGCAGCACTCCCGAGGCAATCATATCATTCAAACATGCATAAATTTTTTGCTGTTTTTGCACGGGGCGCAAACCTTCAAAAACGGAACTGACCACGGTTACATCAATTTTATTTCCTTCCCCAACCACTTTAACTTCTTCAGCATCGGGGAAAGCATTCCGAAGCCGGACAACGATTTCGTCATAAGACACGCCAATCTCTCCAAAAAATGATTAAGCCGTTGACTGGGCAGAATCCAGCATCCAACCCAACCCATAAACATCCAGCACAGAGCACAAAGAAGGTGAAGCTCCTTGTACTTTAAGAAGGTGACCTTTGGTGGTTACAATGCGCCACCATCCGAGTAATAATGCTGCTACCAACGAATTGGCCGATTCCAGCTCATGAACATCAAGCCGAACCTCACTATTATTCGTATTTTCCAAAAGCATAGCGCCCTGTCTTGAGACTGACGCAGCATCTTCGGCCGTCACAATGCCATACCAGGCCAAATGACCGACTGACTGGAGACGGATACCTGAACTCACGGCTGATGCACCTTGGGAAGATCGGGAACCCAGTGGCTGATCACCTGATCAATACTGTTATGGTATTGTTCCATATCCGATGCAAACTGATTGCGGAATGTCAGCCCCAAATTCACACCATTCAGTACGACATTTTCAAGCATCCAGTCACCACGACCGTCGCGTTGCAACTCATAAGTTACCGGAATGCTCTGCCCCGAACTATTGATAATTTCCATCTGAACACTCGCTTTTGTACCGGACACAGGCCCACGTCCAGGCAAAATATTGATGGTCTGATGGTCATAGGCTGCCAACCCGTTACCATAAGTACGCACCAGACTGTTCTTGAAAACGACAACAAAACGCTGGCGCTGGCTATCACTGGCCTGGCGATAGTACTGCCCCATTACTCTCTTGGCCACGAGCGGAAAATCGACATACGGGGAGATATTGCTGTCTACAATCTGGTACAACAACTCGGGATTCTTTTTGTACTGAGGGCGATCTTCCACAATCTTTTGAAGAAGTTCATTGGTGGCTTGCTGCATAAAATCCTGGGGTGATGAGGCCTTCTGCATGCTTGAAGCCGTTGCCGCTTGAGTAGTTACGGCATGAACCGGATTCATCATCGATACCACAAGGATACTCATCGACCCAAAACGCACCATTTTTGCCAATTTACTCATCAGATGTTCTCCATCAGGCGCAGGAATTTAGGAGCCACTTGCCGCAGGTGGCTTGTCGGCAGTTGCTTTGTTAAAAAGAAATTTGCTGATCAGATCCTCAAGAACCAGCGAAGACTGGGTCTGGGTAATTTCTTGACCATCACGCAAGTTGGTACTGTCCGCACCTGGCACAATCCCGACATATTTTTCACCCAGCAGACCTGCCGTCAAAATGGATGCCACCGAATCCGTACTAATCTGATTGACGTCTTTATAAATTGCCATATCCACTTTAGCGGTAAGGGTCTTTGGATCAAGCGTAATCGACGTAACCCGGCCGATGGTCACTCCTGCCATCGTAACCCGTGCCCGTACTGTCAGGCCTGCACTGTTATTGAAGTGGGCAAATAAATGATAAGTTGGCCGGTTGCTGTCCAGGCTAAGACCACTGACTTTAATCGCCATAAAAAACAGGGCAGCCAGACCTGCCAGCATCAGACTACCGACCGCCAGCTCCATTGTTGCATTTTTCATGAAATTTCCCCAAACATGACCGCCGTGAGAACAAAATCCAGACCTAGGATTGCCAGTGACGCATAGACCACCGTACGGGTAGTCGCCCGGGCAATGCCCTCGGCGGTTGGCTCGCAGGCATAACCCTGCCAGACAGCAATCCAGGTCACGGTAGCACCGAATACAAGACTTTTCAGGATACTGTCAACAATGTCCTGGTTGAACTGCACCGAAGCATGCATATGCGCCCAGAATGATCCTGAGTCAACGCCCAGCCAATCAACACCGACCATTTTGCCGCCCATGATTCCTACGGCAGAAAAAATGAGTGCGAGAACCGGCATGCTCAGAAAACCTGCCCAGAATCTCGGAGCCACAATACGCTGCAAAGGATCAACGCCAATCATTTCCATGCTCGCCAACTGCTCGGTCGCCTTCATCAGGCCGATCTCGGCCGTTAGTGCTGATCCTGCCCGACCGGCAAAAAGCAATCCAGTCACAACCGGCCCCAGCTCACGCAGCAGAGTGAGCGCCACCATGCTACCGAGCGCTTCCTCGCTTCCATAAGAAACAAGAATATTGTAACCCTGCAATCCCAATACCATGCCGATAAAAAGTCCAGACACCACAATAATCGACAGGGAAAGAAAACCGACTGCATATAATTGTTTAAAAAGCAGGGCCCCACCCGTACGCAACGATGGCCGATGCAGCAGTGATTGCAAGAGAAAAATCAGTGAAGCACCCAACGAACGTACGGCCTCGATCCAGTCTTCACCCTGCTGGCGCAGAAAATCATGCATGCGCCGACCCTCCCTTGATCCATGTTTTCAAATCAGGAGCAGGATAACGAAAACGAACCGGACCGTCAGCCTCCCCACGCAAAAATTGCCGAACAAAAGCCGAATCCGATGCACGCAATTCTTCAGGAGTCCCAGAACCAATCACCCGACCATCGGCCAGCACATAAATCAGGTCAGCAATTGAAAGCGTTTCCTCAACATCATGCGAAACAATGATGGTCGTCAAATTTAGAGAATCACGCAAAGTTCGAATCAAACGCACCAAAACCCCCATGACAATCGGATCCTGACCGGCAAAAGGCTCATCGTACATGATGATCTGAGGGTCGAGAGCAATCGCGCGAGCTAACGCGGCGCGACGCGCCATACCACCTGAGAGTTCCGAAGGCATCAGGGACTCAGCCCCCCTTAAACCAACCGCTTCCAGTTTTAGCATCACGAGGTCACGGATCAGTGGTTCAGGCAGACGGGTATGGGCACGTAACGGAAATGCCACATTTTCAAAAACATTCAGATCAGTAAACAGGGCACCACTCTGAAAAAGCATACCCATCTTGCGGCGCACCCGAAACAGCTCCGCACGACCTAGACCCGGGACATTATCGCCATCGACCCAAACCTGACCCGCATCAGGGCGTAGCTGTCCACCAATAAGGCGTAAAAGCGTCGTTTTGCCACAACCGGAAGGCCCCATAATCGCTGTCACTTTACCTTGCGGGATCGACAAAGAAACATGATCAAAAATCACGTTTGAACCTCGACGAAAGGAAACGTCCTCAATTCGAACCAGATTGGTAGCGTGTGACATGGGCACCTCAAACACAGGGCATTCACGAGAATATACCACATGTTGAACACTTAAAGCGGCATGAGCTTCAACCCTGCAACAACAGGTATAAATAAGCAACAGGAGATGGCTGGATAAGTTGATTGGTATCTCTTAGCCAGTCAGACTTTTGACCATGACAGGAGCACATTTTGCTCCTCATGAGATCATGACCCTGAGTCTCCAATGATCGCTTAGGCAGGTGGAATGATCTGCACAGAATCCGACAATCGGGTATAATTGCAGCATAACCTATAGGTATCCGCATGACTGAGACCTTCCCATACCTACGAACAGCGCAACGTGTTCTGGCGACCGAGCGTGCCGCACTTATGGATCTTGAACAGGAATTGGGCGATTCGTTCGTACAGGCTTGCAACGCCCTGCTGCAAACCAAAGGACGGGTGGTGGTTATGGGTATGGGAAAATCTGGCCATATTGCTGGCAAGATTGCGGCAACACTTGCCTCAACAGGCACACCTGCTTTTTTTGTACATCCTGCTGAAGCAAGTCACGGAGATCTTGGCATGATTACCCGAATGGATCGGGTACTTGCCTTGTCCAACTCAGGTGAAACCGCGGAAATTCTGTCGCTGATTCCAGTACTGAAACGCCTCGGCTGTATGCTTATCAGCGTAACCCGATCACATCAGTCAACTCTTGCGCAGCACGCTGACATCAGCCTCTGCACCGGTTCCGCTCCAGAGGCCTGCCCCCTCGGACTTGCTCCAACTTCCAGCACAACAGCAACGCTGGCCCTTGGCGATGCTTTGGCGGTAGCTTTGCTTGAAGCGCGCGGGTTTACTGCCGAGGATTTCGCACTTTCCCATCCCGGTGGTTCACTGGGCCGCAAACTTCTGCTCAAAGTCGAAGACATTATGCACGATCAGGAACATTTACCTGTGGTAAAAACAGGAACATTGATTCGTGATGCCTTGCTGGTCATGACCGAAAAGGGACTTGGGATGACCACCGTTGTCAATCCAGATGGAGTACTGATGGGCATTTTTACCGATGGTGACTTGCGTCGTACCCTAGATCGTTCCCTGGATGTCCATACCACCATCATTGATTCGGTCATGTCACGCAACTGTCGTACAGTTAGCCGTGGCATTCTCGCTGCAGAAGCACTACGGATCATGGAAGAACTCAAGATCAATGCACTTGTCGTTGTTGATTCAGATCAACAACCTATAGGGGCATTGAACATGCATGACCTTTTACGTGCCGGAGTCGCATGATGCTGAGTGTCCATGATCGTGCCTGTGGAATCCGCATGCTGGTGCTGGATGTTGATGGTGTATTGACGGACGGACGGCTTTACTTCACGAATGAAGGTGAAGAACTCAAGGCCTTTCATACCCTGGATGGACATGGCATCAAGCTCTGGCAGCGTGCCGGTGGCATAACCGCTATCATTACTGGCCGCAAGGCGCCACTCGTGGAGTACCGTGCCCGCAATCTCGGCATTGCCCATCTTTATCAAGGCCGGGAAGACAAGGGACAGGCCTTGCGTGAACTGAGCTCTTCTGTTCAAATCCCCTTGGAATCGATTGCCTACGTCGGCGATGACATGCCTGATTTGGGGGCATTCAAAGTCTGTGGCCTGGCTATTGCCGTTGCCAATGCCCATCCCTATGTGCGCGATCGTGCCCATTGGGTAACTCAGAACACAGGGGGAAAGGGCGCAGTTCGGGAAGTCTGTGATATGCTTTTGCAAGCTCAGGGGAGCTGGGACAGCCTTGTTGCTGAGTATATGGGCGATTAAACCATGGACTGGCGCAACTCCCTCAGTCTTCTCGCCATCATACTCATGCTTGGAACGCTAGCGTATCTGTATGGCTCCGGAAATGTATCCGAACATCTGTATGTAATGCCCAACCCTGCGGATATTCCAGACTACACGGCAACAAATACTCAGTCTCTAAGCACGGATGAGCATGGCCAGATCGACCGTAAGGTGAGCTCGGACAATCTTCGACATTACCTCCTACCGTCCGAACACACCGTGCTCGAACATCCCAATGTAACGATATTGACTGCGGGTAAACCGGCTTGGGGCTTGAAAGCAGCACATGGAATCAGCTTAGAAAACAACACCCACATTGTTCTGAACGACCATGTTATTGCCGATCATCTGATCCCAGACCCTCATCAATATCTGCATGTACAGACGACAACCTTAGATGCTTTCCCGGACTTGCAATCGGTACAGACCAATGCCCATGTCCAGATCAACTCGGCACAAGGTCAGACCGATGCGGATGGCATGGATGCCAGCCTGCGAACCGGCATTCTTCACCTCCACCAACATGTGCACGGAACCTATGTACTCGCTCGTGAATCATATTAAATACGCTCTGCCCCTACTCTTGATCATCCAAACTGGGTTTGTTCTCGCTTTGGATACTGACCGCAATCAGCCGATCCAGGTCACTGCCGACTCAGCATCCTACAACCAAAAATCCGGTGTAGCGGTCTACACCGGCAATGTATTGGTCATCCAGGGCACTCTGCATGTCTGGGCGGATCAACTGACCATTCATACCGACAAGGATGGTAAAATTCAAACAGCCCAAGCTATTGGTAATCCTGCCCGATATGAGCAAGTTCAAGACCCTAAGAAAGGCCCTGTCATGGCTCATGCCCAAGAGATTGACTATGATATGGATAAAGACAGCCTGACCCTAAAAAGCAATGCCCACATTACCCAGGACAACTCTTCAGCAGATGGATCCATTATTCATTACGACATCAAAGATCAGCATATTGATGCTCAGGGAGACCAACAGGGCCGTGTTTTCCTGATATTCCCGCCACGCAGCACTCAAAACCAGCCATCCGCCTCGAGCCAAAACCCTCCGAAGGCGATGCCAACAAGAGCATCCCAACCATGAGTTGTTTGTGTGTTGATCATCTGGAAAAAACCTTTAAGGGACGTACGGTCGTCCGTGATGTCAGCCTCAAGGTCAACAGCTCCAGTATTGTCGGACTTCTTGGCCCCAACGGCGCCGGCAAAACGACAAGTTTCTACATGATTGTCGGACTCATCACCGCTGATCGAGGCAGGGTAAGTATTGACGAACGAGACTTGTCTCGAGTACCAATGCATGGACGTGCCCGGGCCGGGATTGGCTATTTACCCCAAGAAGCATCAATCTTTCGAAAACTGACCGTAGCAGACAATATTCTTTCCGTTCTCGAAACCCGTGGCGATCTCACGCGCAAACAGCGACTTGAACGACTTGATCAGTTGCTCGACGAATTTCATGTCACACATTTACGCCGCAGTCTGGGCATGAGTCTTTCAGGTGGCGAACGACGTCGTGTTGAAATCGCTCGTGCCCTGGCGCTTGAACCATCCTTCGTCTTGCTGGATGAACCCTTTGCCGGCGTTGACCCTATCTCCGTCAACGATATCAAAAGCATCATCACCCATTTACGTGACCGCGGCATCGGTGTCCTGATTACCGACCACAATGTCCGGGAGACGCTGACGATCTGTGAGAATGCCTATATTGTCAGCTCAGGGGAGGTTATCGCTGAAGGACCACCAGAGCATATATTGCAACACGACACCGTACGCAAAGTCTATCTGGGTGAGGCGTTTTCACTTTAGTCCTTCATTTTTCCAGAGCTGTGGCGCCAATCGTGCAAGAGTTTCTGCCAGTGCTTCCGTTGCCAACGCCAGAGATGACCGCCAATCTGCTGCAGCCTGCCCATCAGCTCCATCGGTTATAAACTTGAGACAGGCGAAGGGCACGCCAAAATGATGACTAGTCTTGGCCAAAGCGTAGGCTTCCATATCAATGACCTCATAAACCTCATCAGGATCAGTCACCGCCAGAAAACGGTCCCCGGTCGAACAGGTCTTTCCCGGCATTCCTGGTAAACTCAGACCAGTTTCCAGATAAACATGTTCCTCATAAGGCGTTTGGCCTGGCAAGCAACCTAAAGCAGTGGCATCCATATCGCGCTCGAAAAAACGATTAACTGCTACAACCTGCCCAGCATCAAGCACATGTGAACCGGCCGAACCAAGATTCAGAACCAGCAAATTGCGTCGATCCCGTTGCAATAATGCCTCGGCCAGATGCAGCGTTGCATTAATTTTGCCAACACCCGTATAGAGAATATCGCCAAAATCATTAAGACGCTCAGAGTCATTTTCTTCCCGCAAGGCCATGACCAGCAAAACATCATGGAACATCAACATCCGCTCCCTCAGCACGAGGATTCCCGGCAAGGTGTCCATAAGTCCACAAAGAACGAACTCGCAGATCTTCCCAATGAAAATTATTGAGTGTAGCCAGATTAATCAAGGTAAGAAGACAATGAACAGAATGCCCACCCGCCTGCAATAAAGAACATGTAGCTTGAAGCGTTCCTCCTGTTGCCAGCACATCATCAACGACAACAACACCTGACGCAGCAGCCAACGCCGACAACTGCAAGCGATCCAAACCATATTCCAAGGCATAGGACTGTTCAAGAACAGGCGGTGGCAATTTTCCCGGTTTACGCACGACCAGTAATCCTTTTTGATGCACATAGGCTAAAGCCGAGGCCAATAAAAATCCCCGCGCCTCAACACCTACAACCGCATCGACCTTACTCCACTCTGCTTCAGTCATCAAAGCCGAGAGCGCATCAATCGTTGCCGAAAAATGCTTCTGCAACAGTGGCATCACATCAAGAAACAACACCCCGGGTTGCGGAAAATCAGGCACCTGACGTATCAATCCTTCCAAATACTGCTTATCCACACATCAATTCCAGATGTTGCTCGTTTAGAACATATTAATCCCCAATGAGGAATGAGGCAACGTCCATTTTCCAAAAGCAATGTCCAATGCTAATATTCAGATGCTATGTTCTTTGCTAATTCATGTCCTGCCTCGATTCATGCATCGAGGCACCGTACATAAACTCTTCGCCCTGACCTTCAGCATGCATGCTGAAATGCTCTCCGTTAAAATGCACCCCATCCACATTAACGGTCCAGTGATGCGATGCAGGATCCCGGGTTGTCACGATATTGCGGGTTTCTGTCTGGCCCTTGGCATTGGTCTTGCGCACATGACGTTCCACCGTCAGACCTTTGACCCGCTGATCCACATGTTCGCGCACCACACTGCCATCACCAAAAGTCGTCACTGTATCACGACTAAAATTACGTGGATGATGCTCCTTTAACAGCATCGGATCAGCCTGTACCAAAAGGGTTGAACCCAAAAAAATCAAAGGAATAATTCTATTGAACATCATGATGAACCTCGTCTGCATGTACGGCACATACCGTACCCAGATCAACGCTTCATCATGATCGTAGTTGACAGGCTGGGCACAAAAAATCTTTCACACGATAATGGGCACTTTAAAGACCCATATCACTCCACTCTTCATCGGTCAGCAACCGATTCAAATCAACCAGAATCAGCAACTCATTATTCTTGTTGCAAACACCCTGGATAAACTTGGAACTGTCCTCATTGCCGACATTCGGGGTCAGTTCAATTTCAGACTGGCGCAGATAAACCACTTCCGAAACGCTATCCACCAGAATTCCCACCACCTGACGGTCCGATTCAATAATGACAATACGGGTGTTGTCGGTAATTTCGCCCGGCGGCAAGCCAAAGCGTTGCCGAGTATCAAGCACCGTAACCACATTGCCCCGCAGATTGATGATTCCAAGCACATAAGATGGTGCCCCAGGGACGGGTGCGATATTGGTATAACGCAAGACTTCCTGGACCTGCATCACATTGATGCCGTAGGTTTCATTTTCCAAACGGAACGTTACCCACTGCAAGACTGGATCGTCTGAACTTTTTGAGATCCCCTGACTCATAAATTAACTCCTGATCAACCTAGCTCAATTCTAGTTCAGACCAGACATTCGTCCAGTCGACTCAAGTCCAGAACCGGTGTCAGATGATCACGAATAATGCCCGCAACCAACGGTGAACGCTTACGGTCTGTTCGCCAGAGGATAGCCCCCTGTTCCACGCGCTCACTATTTTGTATCGCTTGGCAACTCAATACCCTGCGACTGTCCGCAACACTGACAAAATACGCGGGAGATTGCCCAGCCTCACCGGAAAGGACATGGTGCAAATCCACCGCCTGCAAAATCGGATCGGTGGGCAAAATACCCAATTGCCAGGCCGGTTGGCCCGCCAAAGGCGTAAGATGCTGTTCGGCCCTGAAAATACGACCCAGCTGAATTAATGGTAATGCATAGCGGCGGTCATTGCATTCAATATACAGATACATCAGTTCGCGCTGTTCGGCCAGAATCAGCGAACGGTGCACAGGAATCTGAAGAACCGTATCCGGTGTATCTGTTTGTTTGGATGCTACACCTTGAAGCGATAGGAGCGGTGACGGAGCTGAAACAACAGTCTCGGCAACAAAAGCCGTCTCAACGACAGCCTGACCTTCCAAAGGCTGTCCATCAGCAAGCTCAGGTTTTGCCGGAGCCAACAAATCATCCAGATAGGCCACAAGTTCGGCCTGCTGAACCTCAAACCAGAACCGCTCATGCGCCGACATCAGCTCTTCTCCAGTGTTTGCTGCAACAGAGCACGGTAAGCATCCAGACCACGCGACTCAGAAACAAAAAAAGATAAAGGCATACCTGCCTGACTGGCATCCCGAAACTTGGTATCGACACCAATGACCTGCGGTGCCAACACCGAACCATAAACATCCTGCAGGGTACGCAGGCACTGCTGAGCCGCTGACGTACGCCGATCATACATGGTTGCCAGGACCACCACCGGAACCTGACGCTGCTGGGAGCGGGCAATCATGGCCAATGTACGCATCATACGCTCAAGTCCTTTCATTGCCAAGAACTCCGTCTGCACGGGCACAATCAGACGATCTGCGGCGGCAATCGCATTCACCAGCAACACACCCAGAGTGGGTGAGGTATCAATCAGAACATCATCAAAATCCGACTGTACCAGTGCCAGAGCCTCATTAAGCACCCTGCCCATTCCTCCCTGTGGGGAACCCATTTTTTCAACAGTGGCTAACAAAGGGGAAGACATCATGACCCAAAGACCCGCAAATGGCAGGGGCATGGCCGCCTGCATGATCATGTCCCGATCAAGGCTGCTGCGGTCACGAAATATACGATAAACGTCAGCGGCAGGTTCTCCAAGCGAACGGGCAAAATAATGGGTCAGCGAGGACTGTGGATCCAGATCCACCATCAGCACCCGACGCCCCTGCTCGGCCAGAAGGCCGGCCAAGGTAATGGCGGTCGTGGTCTTTCCCACCCCACCTTTCTGATTGGCTATGGTCCACTTGCGCATGTTGCACTCTCACGGTTCATCCGGCCCACCGCCGAAACCACTGGCCGATTTGGCAATGGCTATCAACACGCGCCGGTTACGGGTTCGACCCGCCTCCGTATTGTTATCGGCAACTGGATGAAATTCTCCATAGGCAACTGCAGACATTCGATGCGGATCGATACCCTGCTCCTCAAAAAGCCGCAAAACCGACACGGCACGGGCAGCAGAGAGCTCCCAGTTGCTGGGATAAACCGAATTAACCACAGGAACATTGTCGGTATATCCCTGAATGCGCAGTACATTCGGATAGCGTTGCAATACCTTGGCAATCTTGGCCAAGGTCACCAGCGCCTGATTGGATAATACGGCACTCCCACTTGAGAACAACAATTCACTCTGAATATCAACACCAATCCAGGTACCATGGTCAGTTACCCGGATACTACTCTGACCTACATCTTTGGACAGAGCGCCGATCATATCCTGACGGATATGAACCAATACCCTTTTCTGGTCATCGCTGACCTGTCGATCCTCAGTTTTGGTCGTCGAGGCCGAGCCATGCAACAGTTCAATCGGTTTGCTACTGCCAGGAGGTGTTTCAAAAACACTGCGCAACGAAGAAGACAGAACCTTGTATTTTCCTTCATTTACAGACGAAATAGCATACATCACCACAAAGAAGGCGAAGAGCAGGGTAATAAAATCCGCATAGGAAACCAACCAGCGTTCGTGGTTGACATGATTTTCCGGCAAATGGCGTCTTTTACGCACCTCAGTCAAGCCTCAGCATCAACGTAAGACTGTAATCTCAGTTCAATATTACGGGGATTTTCTCCATCAGCAATGGCAACCAGCCCTTCTGTCAGCATTTGTTTTAACTGCCCCTGACGCATGACCTGGGATTTGATTTTGGCTGCCAGAGGCAAAAAGATCAGATTGGCGGAACCCACACCATAAATCGTTGCCACAAAAGCTGTCGCAATTCCTGAACCAAGCTTCGAGGGCTCAGCGAGATGACTCATCACATGGATTAATCCCATGACTGCACCCAGAATACCTATAGTCGGCGCGTATCCACCCATGGCCTCAAAGACCCCCGCTGCGGCCAAGTCCGCTTCCAAGCGCGTTTGCAACTGCGTCTCAAGTACATCACGAATTACGGCCGGCTCACTACCATCAACCAGCATTTGCAAGCCCACCCGGGTAAAAACATCGGGTTCATTTTCCGAGACGGCTTCAAGCCCAAGCAATCCCTCACGACGGGCAGTATTGCTCCACGACAACACTTTTTCCAAGGCCAGTCCAGCTGAAATCTGCGGCGGGAAAAAAGCCCAAAGAAGAACAATCACTGAACGGCGCATGACCCTGAGCGGTGATTGCAAAGCAGCGGCACCACAGGTTCCGCCAATAACAATGATGAATGCCGAGACGTTCACCAACGAAGCTATACTGCCACCCTCAATGAAATTGCCACCTAGGATGGCGAACATCGCCAGGAAAACACCAATAAAACTCAGAATATCCACGCCGCCGCACCCCTATACGACTTCGGGCTCATCGAGCTAGTTGAGCTAGCCTTCGCCCCATCTCACCAAGTGCCAGCACCTCGTCTGCCAATCCGGCATTACGTATTGACTGGGGCATACCATTAACGACACAACTGGAGGCTTCCTGAACCCAGATACGCCCACCCGCAGCATGCAAAAGTTTGCCTCCTCGTGTACCATCATCACCCATACCGGTCAGAACCAGAGCCAGTGTTGCCGAGCCGACAACCTTGGCAGCAGAACCGAGGGTTACATCCACAGAAGGACGATACAAACGTCCATCCTGTTCAGATACGACCCGACTTTGCAAATGTGAACCCTGCTGTTGCAACAGCAATTGTTTGCCGCCAGGAGCAACATAAGCACGTCCTGGCTGGAGCACCTCCATGTCACGCGCTTCTGAAAAAGACATCGGACAATGCTCACTCAATCGTTCTGCAAAAGCCTGGGTAAAACGTTCCGGCATATGCTGCACAATAACCAATGGACAGGGCAAGGTAGCTGGAACAAGAGAGAGCACCTCTCGTACCGCCAGCGGCCCCCCCGTCGAAGCTGCAACCACAACCAGGCGCACGCTGGAAGGCTGAACCGAACGCGCTGCAGCAGGCACCGATGACGCAGATCGTTGTACTGAAGGTGGTTCGTGTGCCTCTCGCGCCTTGCCCAAAGCAAGTATCTTTTCTACCAGCAAAGGATACTGGTGGCCCTTGATATCAAGTCGGCTTTTGACCAAAAAATCGGCGGCACCGGCATCTAGGGCCTTCAGGGTCAGGCGGGCACCCTCAAAGGTCAACGAGGAAAGCATAATGACCGGCACCACCTTCTGCCGACGGATTTCAATCAAGGCCGAGATGCCATCCATCACAGGCATCTCGTAATCCATCGTAATGACATCTGGCTGCAGTCGCAAGGTCTGTTCCACGGCTTCTTTACCATTACTGGCTTCACCGACGACCTTCAAGCTGCTGAACTGTTGCAACAACTTGATGATCCGGCTTCGAAAGAATGAAGAATCATCCACTACCAGTACCGAGACTGTCACCCAACCACCTTTTGATCAGCGCCTACATACGATGAGCATAATGCTTGAGCATGCTGGGCACATCCAGAATCATGGCGATTCGGCCATCTCCGGTTATCGTTGCACCCGCAATACCCGGTGTTCCCTGCAACATAGCACCAAGTGGCTTGATGACCACCTCTTCCTGACCAATCAGTTGGTCAACCACGAAACCGACTTTTTTGGTTCCTACCGTCACGATAACTACATGGGCATTTTCGCCATCAGGCTCGGAGCTCCAACTATCGGCAATCAGCCAACGCTTCAGGTAAAAAAGTGGCAAGGCCTTTTCTCGTACAACAATGACATCCTGACCATCCACAATGTTTTTCTTGGAAACATCCATGTGGAAGATTTCATTGACCGATACCAGTGGCAAAGCGAAAGTCTGTTGCCCCAACATAATCATCAGCGTCGGCATAATTGCCAGAGTCAGCGGTACTTTAATGGCGATCACTGAGCCCTGTCCACGCACCGACCGAACATCGACGGTTCCATTCAGCTGGGCAATCTTGGTTTTGACCACATCCATACCAACACCTCGGCCAGAAACATCCGAGATCTCGTCTTTGGTGGAAAAACCAGGCGCAAAAATCAAGTTGAAGGCTTCATTTTCGGACAATCGAGAGGCAGTATCCTCATCCATCAATCCTTTTTCTACCGCTTTGGCGCGCAGCTTGTCAGGGTCCATCCCGGCACCATCGTCGGTAATGGACAATACGATGTGATCACCTTCCTGCTGGGCAGACAACACAATCTTGCCAACCCGTGATTTGCCATGCGACTCACGCACAGCCGGCGCTTCTACACCATGATCAACTGCATTACGTACTAGATGAACCAGAGGATCTGCCAGCGCTTCAACCAGATTCTTATCCAGATCTGTTTCTTCGCCCACCAGTTCCAGTTCCACTTCCTTTTTAAGATTGCGGGCCAAGTCACGAACCACGCGAGGAAACCTTCCAAAAACCTTTTTGATGGGCTGCATGCGGGTCTTCATCACCGCCATCTGCAAATCAGCGGTTACCACATCCAGATTGGCAACGGCCTTTGAAATTTCCTCATCCGCATTACTAATACCCAATCGCACCAGCCGGTTTCGCACCAAAACCAGCTCACCCACCATGTTCATGATGTCATCAAGTCGTTTGGTATCCACACGCACCGTGGTTTCCTGCATCATGTCAGCGTTGACCTGATGTGCAGCGTGGGCATTAGGGTCAGCAGCACGCGATACTTCCGGAGCATGAGCAACCGGCGCTGGTGATGGTACCGATGCAGAGACTGGCGAGCTCGCAGCCGGAGCAGACATGGCCGGAGGCGAAGCAGCGCGCACGGGTGCTGATGCGGGTGCAGCTACCGCAACAGCAGGAGCCTTGCCCGACCCATGCAACTGATCAAGCAGGGCTTCAAATTCATCTTCACTGATATGATCTCCAGCACTTGAAGCAGCGGCAGGAACTGATTGAGATGGAGCTGAAGCCGCTTTGACAGTCTGATCAGTCGCAGCCTTGCTACCTTGTGTCTGTTTCTGACCCTGTAGCTGATCAAGTAAGGCTTCAAACTCATCTTCACTGATCTCATCCGAAGCCGGAGCAGCGCTCTGTACTGGAGCTGCTGGCTTGACCGGCTCTGGCTTTATGCTGGCAGCCTGATTGGTCTTTCCTGGAGCGCCACCACCATGCAAGGCATCCATCAGCGCCTCAAATTCATCATCGGTAATCGCATCTGATGATGATTCGTTTGCTACAGCCGATGTCGCAGCAGGTGATGGTGGCGGAGGAGGAGGAGGCGGCGGCGGCGGAGTTACAGGTTTAGTGGCAGCCTGGGCTATCGGAGCCGTTGGAACGGCAGTACCCGAAGCAATCCGGTGTAATGCATCAATCAGTGCGGGCGAAGCCGGAGCAGGCTCTTCGCGGCCCTGAACCTGACGAAACATGGAATTGACGGCATCAAGGGCCTGTAAAATAACATCCATGACCTCTGCATTAAGGGCAAGTTTGTCGTTGCGCAACATGTCAAAAATATTTTCGGCAGCATGACAAACATTCACCAGTGCTTCCAGTTGCAGAAAACCGGCCCCGCCTTTGACGGTATGAAATCCACGGAATATGGCATTCAGAAGTTGCTTGTCGCCAGGATTATTTTCCAGCTCAACCAATTGTTCAGAAAGATGCTCGAGAATCTCACCAGCCTCGATGAGAAAATCCTGCAGTATTTCATCATCCGCATCGAACGTCATAAACCCACGCTCCTAGAAGCCCAGACTGGACAACAGATCGTCCACTTCATCTTGACCTGAAACCGCATCTTTAACCTTGCTGGCATCAATGATGGGTCCTTCCAGCTTATCGCGTTCGGTCAATTCACGTGGAGTCAGCTGGTGCGAAATACCTGCAGCAGCATCCACCTGCGAAGCCATTTTTACCAGCCGCACTAAACTTTCCTCGACCTCACGCACTAAGGTAATAACTTTCTTGATAATCTGACCGGTCAAATCCTGATAATCCTGAGCAACCACAATGTCGTTATACATACCCTTCAATTTCGAGGCATCCCGGGCTGTGCGCTGAAAAAAATCATCAATCCGAACGTACAATTCCCTGAATTCCTGGGGCTGCATCTCACGGCGCATCAAACGATCCCACTCAGGCTTGAGTGATTCAGCCATTTTCTGAATATCGTCCATTAAAGGAACCGTGGCTTCAATCATGTCCATGGTTCGATTTGCTGCCCGATCAGTCATCGTAATGACATAATTCAAACGATCCGATGCATCGCGAATACGCGAAAGTTCTGCCTTGTCACTCGAACTGAAATTCGTATCGTTATGAAAATTGACAATCGCATCATGCAGACTGCGAGTCATTTTTCCTACTTCGGCAAACAAACGCTGATCCCGATAAGCATTCAACTCATGAATCATATGGACAGCTGTTGCAGGATCCCCCTTCTCGAGGCTGGAGATCATGTTCTGAGCATATTCCATGATCCGGAGCCGAACATCATCATCTTCTTGGGATACCTGCTCGTTGTTGCCACTCATCCAACCACTCCTCACATCACTTGGCTGCATCAATACGTTCAAAGATTTTTTCTATTTTTTCCTTGAGTACCTGCGCGGTAAAAGGTTTGACGACATAACCATTCACACCGGCTTGAGCCGCTTCAATAATCTGCTCACGCTTCGCCTCAGCCGTCACCATCAGCACCGGCACAGCAGCCAGTTTGGGATTGGAGCGAATTGCCTTCAGCAAATCAATGCCAGTCATACCTGGCATATTCCAATCGGTTACAACAAAGTCAAAATGCGTCGATTGCAGCATCGGCAAGGCCGTCTGTCCGTCATCTGCTTCAGCTGTGTTGTTAAAACCCAGATCCCGCAACAGATTCTTGATGATTCTGCGCATGGTCCCAAAATCATCGACAATCAGAATCTTCATATTTTTGTCCAAGGCTACCTCCCCTTTACGAGCCCCGTGCAAATCGTACAACCTGCTCTACATTTTAGAAGCAAACTGCATACTTGCCAGTGTTCGTTCACTAATTTGCTCTGCTTGATGGCATGCATGGAACAAGCCAACACCACGAACCAAAGCAGACTTTCCGACATCTGGTTCTGGAAACATCCTAACACGAACAGGAATCAAGATGTTGACAGCTCCATGCTGTATCCAGACAGAGAACTAACGCCAGCCGGACAATTTGGCGCGAAGGCGGATAACCGCCTGGGAATGAATCTGACTAACGCGCGATTCACTCACACCCAGCACTTCACCAATTTCCTTGAGATTGAGTTCTTCATCATAATACAGCGACAAAACCAAGGCCTCACGTTCCGGCAACTGACGGATGGCTTGAGCGAGCTCAGTCTGTAAACGCTCACGACTGAACCCACCCAGAACATCATCACCAGGTTGATGTTCTGCCTGAACACCGTCTTCCACCAGACTTTCAAAACTGAACAAACGAGAGGACAGAGCATCATGGATAATCTGAAAATACTCATCCAAGGACATGCCCATAGCATCGGCAATTTCTCGTTCTGAGGGAGAACGCCCCAAGCGATGTTCCAACTGGCGTATAGCTTCACTGATCTGACGGCTGTTGCGATGCACCGACCTTGGTGCCCAGTCGGTCCGGCGCACCTCATCCAGCATGGCACCACGAATACGAATCCCCGCATATGTTTCAAAACTTGCACCACGGGAACCATCGTACTTACGTATCGCCTCCATCAATCCCATCATCCCTGCCTGGACAAGATCATCAAGGCTTATACCGCCCGGCATACGCGCCAGCAGGTGATGCGCAATACGACGAACCAGAACACTATGCTGTTCAAGCAGCGCATGTTCTGGCCGATTGCGAGGATAGGTGGTAACCAACAGACCTGATCTCCTGGCTCGCCCGTTAACGTCCTGTCTGCACTAAGCGATCCATGAAAAACTCCAGATGCCCCCGGGCTGACGTCGGTACGGGCCAGGACTTTATTTTCTGGGCAACTGCACGATACGCCAATGCAGACGGACTACGGGGGTAAACATCGCAGACAGCTTTCTGGCGCTGCACCGATTTACGCAGATAATCATCCCAAGGAACGGCACCCAGATAAACCAGTGCCACATCCAGAAAACGGTCCGATGCATGCGACAACTTGGAAAAAACCTCGTGTCCCTCCTGAGGCGTGCGCGCCATATTGGCTAGCACATGAAAGCGGTGCACACCATAGTTCTTGTTCAGCACCTTAATCATGGCAAATGCGTCGGTTAACGAAGTCGGCTCGTTGGTAACGACGATCAGCACTTCCTGAGCCGCACGGGTAAATGCAATGACATGGTGGGAAATACCCGCTGCGGTATCGATCACAAGCACATCGACCTCATCAGCCAATTCATTGAATGCATGAATCAATCCAGCCTGTTCGGTGGGCTGCAAATCCGCCATAGACTGGGTGCCTGATGCTGCCGGAACAATCCTGATTCCACCCGGCCCATCAACCAGCACGTCATTTAAGCCGCACGCACCCTGCAAGACCTGTTCAAGGGTATTGCGTGGCTTGATGCCAAGCAGTATATCCACATTAGCCAGCCCAAGGTCGGCATCAAGCAGCACCACCTTCTTGCCCATTTCGGCCAGACAAATGCTGATGTTGACCGCAGAATTGGTCTTTCCAACCCCACCTTTACCGCCAGTTACGGCGATTACCTGAACAGGACGCATTGCGGCCATGAGCACCTCAAAAAACAACCCAAAGCAAAGGCTTTGCTTAATTGTGGCTGGAATTTGCCAATCTGCCAGCCTGTTTTGTTACAACCCGTTGAGCAACCCGGCCCTGCTGACGTGCCATGGCAACAGCCTGACTGACCAATTGGGCCGCACGAGGCAAAGCAATATCTTCAGGAATACGTTGTCCATGTGTTACATAAGACAAAGTCAGACTGGAAGCAACCAGCACACTCAAGCTTTCACCAAGACTCGTTGCTTCATCAAGCTTGCTGATGATAGCACCGCTCAGATTAAAGCTGGAAAAATCCTCATAGGTTCGCTGCAACACAGCGCCATGCAAATTGGCCGGCAACACCAGCTGCCCGATCAGCCGGTAACGGGATTCAGCCAACATACGTTGCTGTGCCAATTGTTCAGCGGCCTGACGACTAAATCCAGCGGTATCCATCAAGATCAGCCGCCTTGAGCCCAGCCCAGCAATGACCTGATCCAATTTCTGGCCTGGCTCCACCAGGGCTGAGGACACTCCAAGAGCCTTGGCAATCTTTTGCAACTGCTCATAACTGCCAACCCGATAGCTATCAGAAGACAACAAAGCCAGACCCTGGGGACCGTGCTTGATGACATAACGTGCAGCCAACTTGGCAAGTGTCGTTGTTTTTCCAGCACCAGTTGGCCCTAAAAGCACGACCAAACCCTGCCGATCCACGAGCTCTTGTTCCTGATCAATCCGAATCATTTTGGCAAGTCGACCAAGAGTCGCCTGCCAAAGTTTTTCATCTTGTTGCATACCCTCGACACCAACTGCCAAGCCAATACCTTCAATCAGTTGGGTACAAAGTTCCTCACTCAAGCCAATGCGTTGAAGCCGTTGCCGCAATCGGTCCAAGCTACTGGGCGTATGAAGATGAGATGCTGATACAACCGAAGGCTTTTTAAGATCTCGCAACTGTGCACGTAAAAGCTCGATTTCGGCGCGCAAGGCATGAATATCGTTTGGCTCCTGTGACGACTTGCGCTGTGCTTGCAAATGCTGACTGAGTCCAGCCAACTGCTGGTCACGCAAACTACCTTGAGGACGCGTAATGACGGCCTCTACAAATCGTTCCGGAACCGGCTCTTGCTTGCTGTTTTTGGTCGAAAAATGAGTGTCCGTGTCACGATCATCATCCATGTCATGACTGCTCAAATCAGGCTCATGATCTTCCCGTATCCAGCGTGGCAGCAGCAAATCATCCTGTTCGGCCTGCCGAGGTGTTTCAATCTGACGCTGCCGTTCACGTTGACGCAGCTTTTCTTCATGCTCACGAACCGCCTGCTCATGATCAAGTGTTGCTACGAGTTCAATTCCGCCAGCCACCCGACGGTTTTCCAGAACCACGGCATCAGGCCCAAGGTCTTCCTGAACAAGACGCAGCGCCTCACGCATATCGGCAGCCACATAGCGTCGGACATTCATGATTTAGCTCCTACCGGCCCGCCGTCGCAAAAATAGTGACTTTACGGTTATCCGGTATCTCGTTATAGGCCAGAACCGTCAATCCAGGCAGACTGTAGCGCGCAAATCGCGCCAACATCGACCGGACCCCCATGGACACCAGCAGAACTGCTTCCTTGCCTGTCATTTCCATTCGGGCTGCAGCATCAGTAAGACTCTGCCGCAAACGCTCTGCCAACCCCGGCTCAAGGACCGCATCGGCATCAGAACCTCCGTTGCCCTTGGCCTGCTGAACAGACTGAAGCAAAATCTGTTCCAACTCTGGGGCCAGGGTAATCACAGGGATTTCTGATTCATCACCGGCGACACCCTGTACAATGAGACGTGACAGCGAAACTCGAACCTGCGCCGTCAGCACATCAACATCCTGGCTACGTTGTGCTACATCGGCCAAGGTCTCACAGATCGTTCGCAGGTCACGAATCGGAATATTTTCGCGCAACAGATTTTGCAATATACGTAATAGCAGTGACAGGGAAACAGGCGAAGGTGTCATGCTTTCAACCAGACGTTGATGGGATTTTGACAGCTGGTTAAGCAACTGCTGAACCTCTTCATGTCCCAATAACTCCCAAGCATGTTTCTGCATCAGACTATTCAGATGCGTTGCAATCACAGTGGGTGCATCGACCACGGTATAACCAAGCGACTGGGCGTGATCTCGTTGTGACGATTCGATCCAGAACGCGTCAAGGCCAAAGGCTGGATCTTTACAAGCGATGCCTCGAACCGGGCCAAATACCTGGCCCGGATTAATGGCCAGTTCACGGTCGGGATGAGCTTCGGACTGGGCAACGGGCACACCCATGAGCGTTACCCGATAATGATTGGGATTAAGTTCCAGATTGTCGCGAATATGCACAGACGGCAATAAAAAACCCAACTCTTGGGAAAGCTTGCGTCGTACCCCCTTAATACGCGAGAGCAACTGCCCGCCCTGCTGCTTGTCCACCATAGGAATGAGTCGATATCCAACCTCAAGCCCCAATGCATCTACCGGCAAGACATCATCCCAACTGATATCCTTCTGTTCAGGCAAAGCCTGAAGTGCACCGGCAGGACCTGCTATTTCTGGAGCCAGGGGGGTTCCAGCTGAGCCTGGAACCGGCACAGGCATACCGACTGGCCGACCTTCTTTGCTTCGTTTGTAGAGGAACCATCCCAAGCCTCCAGCCAGCGATGCCAGAAACAAGAAAGCCAAATGGGGCATACCTGGAACCAACCCCATGGTTCCCAAAATACCCGCGGCCACAAACAGGGGCTGCGGCGTACGAAACAACTGAGTAAATAACTGATCGCTCATTTTTTGAGAAGATGAAACACGAGTTACCAGTATGGCGGAAGCCGTTGAGAGTAGCAGCGCCGGGATCTGGGCCACGATACCATCACCAATCGTCAGCAGTGCATAGGTTGATAGTGCATCGGCAAAGCCCATACCATGCTGCAGCATGCCGATCAGCAAACCACCTACCAGATTGATGAGTAGAATCAGGATACCGGCGACAGCATCACCGCGTACAAATTTGGAGGCACCATCCATCGCCCCATAAAAGTCCGCTTCCTGGGCCACTTCGACACGACGAATCTTGGCCTCTTCCTGATTAATCAAGCCAGCGTTCAGATCGGCATCAATGGCCATTTGTTTGCCTGGCATGGCATCTAGGGTAAATCGGGCACTGACTTCCGAGACACGCCCCGCGCCCTTGGTGATGACCACAAAGTTGATAATGATGAAGATAGCAAAGACCACCACGCCAACAGCATAGTTTCCACCAATCACAACATGACCAAACGCTTCAATAACCTTGCCTGCCGCTTGGCTCCCCTCATGGCCA
>JAJZUM010000193.1 GCA_021848605.1 Pseudomonadota bacterium
GTTGTTTTTGGTTCCTTATCCGATGCGATTGCTTTGCCGGTCTCGGGTCTGAACCAGAATCGTGCCGGTCAGTTGTTGACAGGTTTTCAGGCGGGTCCAACCATTTCTTCGTCCGCAGGGCTCGGTTATTCGCTGAACTATGACGTCTCATTGACCATGTCGTACCAGATGAGCTATGCGTTGGCAACGACCTATGATTTTGCCGGTGGAACGACGGTTCGTACGCCACAGACCGTTGCTGCCGCTATCAATTTTTCAGTAGGATTTCGAACAACGCCGTCCCAGATCATCAACATTGGTTTTGCCTATGGTCTGACCCAGGATACACCCAACATTGATTTGACGGTTACGATTCCCATGGATGTATCCGGCCTCCTTAAGGCACACTAGCCAGGGATGGACGCGATGATCAGGATGAATATGGCAAGGCGGCATCTGATGACCCAAGTATTGGTTTGGGCTGTTGTTTTGCTTTGCTTTTGGGGTACTCCTGTTTGGGCGGGTGGTTTGGCAACGGACTTAACGGTTGATGTGCGCGCCGATGCCCTCGGAAATGCTGTGGTTGCTGATCCACCCGGTGTTGTCGGGGCGATCAACTATAATCCTGCCGGTCTGGCTCTGCTGGATGGACGAAGAATTGACTATGAAGCCGTGGCGGTGCAGTTTGCCATTCATAATACCTTCAGCGCTCCTCCGGGTTATAATGTGTTCGGATATTCGGATGACCCGGTGGTTTGTCAAGAGCCGAATGGAAACATCAGCTACTGCAAGAATTTTACCACCGGCACGAGTACGGTACAGGGTGTAGCCCTCTACATTCCTGTGCTCGACAAAACTATTGATCTCCCACCCGGTCCTGCCTTGGCACCTAATGCCTTGGGCGTATCGGTGCAGGCACCAGGCTCGAAGCTGACTTTTGCTGATGGCGTGTTTGCACCGATGTTGGCTGGTTTTTATCGTAATCCCAATGATCCTGGTGTGTTTCTTGGGCAGCAAATGGCTCTTGAGCGTGTGACCTATTTTGCGCCTTCCGTTGGTCTTAAGATCAACGATAAATGGTCGGTCGGTGCCTCAGTGAACGTTTCGTATCAGGCTTTGTCACTGGATACCCAGTTTCGTTCACCCAATGAACTGGTTGGCTTGTTGCGTTTGATTAATGATTCGGTATGTCCGCCATTCAAAAACAACAACAACATCATTACGGACCTGTTTCTGTTTGGCTTTTGTAATGCGCAGCAAAGCGTTGGACCTTTTACTCCACTTGCTCAGTTGAAGCTAAGTATGCAGGATACCGTATCACCGACCTATAACTTGGGCGTGCTCTGGAAACCTAATGACCGTTTTTCATGGGGGGCCGAGTATCGTTCTGAATCCCGTATGCATCTGATCGGCAAATATGAAATTGATTATGGTCAGGGAACCCAGGATGTGTTCAATGCGGTGGGAGCGTCGGCAACGGGCTCTATTGCCCTGTCTATTCTTGGTTTGCCCACATCCATTCCACAGAAGGAGACAGGTCTGGTCTCAATGAACTTGACCTATCCACAGCACTTCCAGACCGGTATTTCCTGGCGCATCTGGAATCCATTCAAATTCAATTTTGATGTCAGCTGGGATGATTATGGACAATGGACAAGTTTCCCGATCCAGTTTGACCGAACGCCTCGTGTCTTGCAGATTGCTCGGTTGTTGTCCCAGAATGCGACCCTTTCTTCCATCAATATGCCCTTAGGTTTCCAGAGTCCCTGGTCCTGGGGCTTTGGAACGGAAACAACATTGACGCCTCGTTTGGTCTTCCGGTTTGGTTTTGAACAGCGTGGTTCAGCCATTCCGTTGGATAAACGCAGTTCCCTGGTTCCTATTACGACGGCCCATATGTGGGGTACTGGTTTTGGATACAAGATCGACAAGGACTCAGATATTGATTTGACCCTGATGCGTTTGATCAGCAAAGATACAATTGCTGCCAATACCAGTACTAACTTCAATGCAACCGGCATCAATAACGTCATTTACAATCCCTATGCTGGTCTAGATGGAACCACCCAGGCCCAGGTGACCATGATTGGTGTGGCCTATCGTACCCGTTGGTGAGTTCATGAATTGGCGATTACTGCTTGCTGCGCTTGTTTTTTTGTCCGGATGCAGCTCACATTCTATTGAGAAAAATTTAGCGCGAAAAAATTCAGATCAAAAGAACTCGGCTCAAAAAAGTGCAGTCCAAGAATCAGCCCCACATTTAGTTCTTGATGCCCAAGGGCATCCTGTCCTGGTCGCGCAGAGTGAAGGCGTGCGCTTGGGAGGTGCTGCAAAGTCCACAGAGGGATCCCGTCAGGATGGCGTTGCAGTCCAGAAGAGTGCCAAGCATCTGGCTTCTCAGGCTGATTTCCAGTCAAAAGATTTTATGCCGGTTGAACAATTTGAAGCGGAGCAGAACAAGGCGCAGCAGAAGGCTCATTTTTTTGTTGTGCCTTCAGGAGAAATCAATTCGGGTTCTGGCGAAATAATGGCCGGTTCCGGGCAGGTGATTCTGAATGCGGGAAGTGCAGCGGACAAGGCGCAAGCCCGTGAACCCATGTGGTCCAGGGGGACACGATGGCAGCCTTTTACCCCTGAAGATCGGACCCTGCCTGAAGTTGGCGTTCAGCTTGAGAAACAGGTTCAGGACTGGGTGGTGCATCTGAGCCGTTTTGACTGGAACAAGGTTTATCTTGGCGGTACGTTGAATGTGCATCAGGCAGACTATGTCCGTTTGGGGCGGTGGTGGGTCGTGCCACTGCAAATGCCCAAGAAGCACCCTTCGGATCAGTTTGTGCTGTATGCTTTTGCCACAGCCCCTAAGTTTGACCAGCTGCCACAGCGCTGGATTATTCTGGCACTGGATGCCAAGGCACAAATTATGGCGGGACAATTTGGTGCATTCCAGGAGATGAGACCCGCAGATGCTTTGTTTGGACAAGGCTGGGCGGGTACGGTTGTTTTGCCCAAGGCAACAAAACGTTTCATTCTCATGTTTGATGCCGAAAGACAGCCGCAGTCATTTCAGTGGATGCTTGATGCGGGACCGCTACCGGGCACTGCCATAAAAAGGTGAATGTGCATGAATGCCTGCAGAGATCGTCTCATCAGTCACATCGGGTTTTGCTTCGTCGTGTTGTTCGGTCTTCTGGCTTTAGCGGGCTGCGGTTCCGGGGGATCGTCGCAGCTGAACAGCTCGGGGCCAGCGAATAACCTGGCAACAGCGACAGCCACATGCACAGCGGGTCTGTCTTCGGGTGTTACCTGTATTCAGGGGCGCTTTGTTGATGATGTTGTATCTGGCCTGCATTACAGTTGTTCGGACAACACCCAGTCGATTCAGGCAACGACGGACGGTGCAGGGACTTTTAGTTGTCCGAGTGATAGTGGGCAGGTTGATTTTTATTTGACGAACCAGGCCGGTAATCTAAAAGTTGATCTCGGTGTAACTTCGGTGGTTCAGACTTCCGATAGCAAAGGCTTGTCGACGCCAGGCTATCTGGTCGTTACGCCACGAACCTTGGCGGGTGATGAAAAAAATGACACCTACAGTAACTATAGTTTAAATGTCAGCCGACTTATTTATTTAATGGATCCTAAGTCAGCCGATGCGACCAGCTATGTTCCGGATCAGGTGGTCAAACTCGATTTGGCTAGTCAGGAATTGTTGAGCAGTCTTTTGAACGGACCACAGGTCGGTTCCCAGGTCATCACGGTGCTCGGTCCCAACGATTTTGCAGACAATGAGGCAGCTTTTGATCAAAAACTGGCGCCACTGGTTGCTGCGCTCGGACGATCCATGCCAACACAACAACAGTCTCAAACACGCATGGATGCGATGCTTAACAGCACCAGGGCGGGTTTGTATACGGACCCTGCCGGTGTTCTTGGGGGTAATACTTCGGTAAGCACAGCTGGGTTCTTCGGATGCAATGCCTTTGATTCGTCCCTGTTAACGAGTACAACTTCACCATGCGTTTCTGCTGCAAATACGGAGGAAGTTTTTGCTCAACCCTATCTGCTGTATGATCGAGCCGGAAGAACGCTGGGTTTTGCGGTGTCATCCTTGTCCAATTGCGCCGGTGGATGTGCAAACAGTAGTAACTCGCTGTTGACCAATCCGCTTCTGTCCAGTATGGCGACTCAGATGACGCCGTTTACGACGTTCTCAAGAGGAGGAGTATTTCAGGCATCCTGGGTGCTGCCCAATAACCAGGGTGATTTGACGATTACCCAAGGACGACTCTGGCGTGATCATATTCTGGATAATGTTCCCAATTACCAGAATACCTACGGGGCAGGCTTGAATGTACCGATGAGTGATTTGGGGGAGTTCAAGGTAACAGGAACTTCACTGCAAGGTTCCTACGCGCTTTTGCGCGTTGTGCCGGTGGCGCCGACTCTTGACCCTTCTTTATGGCCTAATCAGGTACTTCCTTTATTCCTGAACCTGACATTTCTGAACACCACTTCGGGCGGGAGTACTCCGTTGTCAGTGCAAATCACGCCCGATGGCAATATCGTAACGGACTTAAATCATGACTGTGCGCCTGTGGATGCAAAGACCTTGATCAACACCAAGGGTGTAGATC
>JAJZUM010000194.1 GCA_021848605.1 Pseudomonadota bacterium
AATGCCCTGTGCCAAAATCAACTTCGCAGATGCTGGATCAAGATCACGCCGGACATACATAAATTCTCGATGACGAGCTTTGTGAACTTTGTTTTGCAGGTCAACCGGATCGACGGACAACTGCTTAGCTAGTTCCCTGATATCATCCGGGTCTTCTCCAAACTGGCGCGGGTTGATCCACAGCGAAGTGACCGGCGTACTGACTGCCAAGGGATTTCCCTGACGATCACGAATAATACCGCGACTTGCTTGCACCTCTTCCAAATGAATGGAACGTTCATTGCCCTGATGCAGCAAAAAATCCCGATCAATAACCGCCAGGTAACCTGCACGAGCCCACATCACCAACAGGAAAAAGCCCATTAGGCCGACAACAGTCCAATAACGAAACCGGAGAGGCTCGCGCGAACTAACTTTCTGACGGCGGCCCATACGTTGTGTCATGGCCGCACCATCACGACAGAAGCTGGTGTTGGTGTTACCATCTGCAGAGACTGGGTCGCAACAGAACCCACCCTTTCGTAAGAGCCCCAAGCATGTTCCTCAAGCAAGAGCTGCGACCATTCGATCTGCAACTGATCACGTTGATTCTCGAGCCGCTGTAACTGTGCCATGTACATACGCGCATGAAAGGTGCTGTAGGCCACACCGATACAGCTTGCAACCAACACCAGTACCACGATCAGAAGAACATGAAGATCACTTCTCGGCTGGAGATTCTGCTCAACACGCTGCCCAACACCACGAAGGGAATGCACCATGGTCATGATGGCGCCGTCCGTTCAATGACACGAAGATGCGCCGAACGGGCACGAGGATTATGTTCAACTTCACGTGCATCAGGCTCCATACGGCGAACTACAAATGTGAAGGCAGAGGGGAGCTGATGTCCAAGGAGCATTTCCGGGCTCCATTCAGCCCCTTGTACCTTTGCTCGAAAGAACTGTTTTACGGCACGGTCCTCAAGGGAATGGAAGCTGATAACGGCCATACGCCCACCAACAGCCAGCGCAGACACACCCTGGGGCAAGAAAGCATCAATACCCTCCAGTTCCTGATTCACACACATCCGCAACGCCTGAAAGGATCGTGTTGCCGGATGTCGGCGATGATCCCATCGCGGATGAGCTTCGGCAATAATGGCAGCCACCTGTACTGTGCGGGTTAAAGGCTGCTTCTGACGGGCATCAATCAACGCATGCGCGATACGACGGGCAAAGCGCTCTTCACCATACCTCCAGAGTACATCAGCCAGATCTTTTTCGGAGATTCGTGCCAAAAGATCAGCGGCCGACTCACCCGACGTCGTATCCATACGCATATCAAGGGGACCATCAACCTGGAAGCTGAATCCCCGATTGGCATCATCAAGCTGCGGTGAAGAAACCCCCAAATCCACAATAATCCCCTTAATACTGCCATTCCACCCAAGCTCATTAAGCCAGACACTCAAATTTGAAAACGACCCCTGACGCACCACAATCCGGCGATCTTCATGAGCCAACAAACTAGCCGACTGAATAGCCTCAGGATCCCGATCAATGACCAGCAGTCGGGCATCCGTATTGAGTAACGCCAGCAATCGTCGACTATGCCCTCCCCGCCCAAAAGTAGCATCTACGTACAGACCCGAAGGATCGGTAAAAACATGGCGAACCGTTTCATCTCCAAGGACAGTGACATGTTCAGACATGATCAGAGCGCCAAGGCATCAATAGCTGAGGCAAGCTCTGCCGAACTGAAATCCGCAGCCATCGCCTTGGCATTCATTGCATCCCAGGCACTCTTGTTCCAGAGTTCGCATTTCTTTCCTTGCCCAGCCAATACCACCTCTTTGTCCAAGGCAGCAAAACTGCGCAACTCAGGAGAAACAAGCAATCGTCCCGAACCATCCATTTGTACTTCAGTGGCATAACCAAGAATGCGTCGCTTCAGGAGGGCAAGTGCCTTATTTGAACTCGGCAAGGCATTGAAAGAATGTTCAATTTTTTCCCATTCCATCAATGGATAAATCACCAGACAATCTTCATGAAGATCAACCGTGATAACAAAGCGACCCTGACACCCTGCATGAATGCGCTCATGATAACGAGACGGCATAACCAGCCGTCCCTTGGCATCCATATTCAGACAATCAAAGCCACGAAACACAGTCAAACACTCCGTTCAGATCACTTCCCGATCACTTTTTCCCACAAAACGACACTTTCTCCCACTCGATGGGCAAACTATAGAACTACGCCCAAATATCGTCAATGTTTGACACATTTCGTTATAAGATTAAATAATTCATTAAAATCAATTTGTTACAAAAGGAGAAAAAAACAGACTTTAAAGACGATGTCTTTATAATACAATTGGTTATAAATGATAGTTAAATAAGGGTCTGAGTAGTGGATAATTTTTAGTTATAAAAAAATTGGATTATGTCACCTTCAGGCAACATCAAAACCAAGAACACCCTACACTCATACTTTCAACTTCCGGACACTCGTTCAATCACCGCATAGTCGCTCAGAAGATATCCCCAAAAAGACAGCACGCAGCGTCATGAAAATCTCTGGGTAGCTCAGCCTGCCAGACCATAGCCTGTCCCGAACATGGATGAATGAGACCCAGCTGCCAGGCATGCAGTGCCTGTCTCTTCATCAATAGTTGCGCCTGGTATGCTTGATGCATTTCGTTCATAACAGGTGCATAAACCGGATCCGCGAGCAAAGGATATCCTGCATGGGCCATATGCACCCGAATCTGATGCGTACGACCTGTTGCCAGTTGCACATCAAGCAGACTACAGCTGTTGGCAAATGCAAGACGCTGATAATACGTCAAAGCCGGCTTGCCTTGACTAACCACTGCCATACGCACCCGATCCCTGGGATGCCGACCAATAGGAGCATCGACCTCGCCCCGAATGGGCACACAACCAAGCGCGATGGCTTTATAGTGACGACGGACACTGCGAAGCTTGAGCTGATTGATCAATGACTCTTGTGCCTGCGCCGTTCGCGCCACAACCAGCAAACCACTGGTATCCTTGTCCAGGCGGTGCACAAGGCCTGCCCGAGGCAAAGCTGCCAAGGCAGGATCAAGGTGTACAAGCCCATTGACCAGGGTGCCGCTCCAATGACCCGCGCCCGGATGAACAACCAGACCCGCAGGCTTGTCAATCACCAGAATATGCATGTCCTCATGAACAATTTTAAGCGCCATAGGCTCAGGTTCAGCATGCGTACGGTCCTCCATAACCACATCAATTTCGATCTGGTCCCCCTGATGCACACGGATACTCGGCTTGCTGGACTGGCCATTCAACTGGATACAGCCCAGTTGTAGCCATCCCTTAATTTGCTCTCGGGAAAACTCAGGCCACATTCGTGCTGCAACCTGATCAAGCCGCAAGCCTTCAAAGCATTCTTCAACATCTTTCACATCTTCAAAACAATTGAACATGCGCACCCCTATCATTTTGTGCTTTAATAGTGCGATTTTCCTTGATGCGGGATAAACATGTCCATGCTTCACCCGATATATCGCTCCACATTAATTCTGCTGCTCGTCAGCCTGACGGCCTGCTCCAAAAAAGAAATTGCCCAGGAGCACAGTGATCAGTCCTATTTCCAGCAGGCAGAGGAAGCTCTAAAGTCCCACAACTACCAGTCAGCCATTCACAAGTTGCAGGACCTCGACTCCTACTACCCGGTTGGACCCTATACAGAACAGGGACACCTCGATCTTATTTACGCCAATATGATGCACTTAGATTATGCCGAAGCCTCTGCTGCTGCAGACCGGTTTATTCACCTGCACCCAGCAAGTTCACAGCTGGACTATGCCTATTACGCTAAAGGAATAGCGGATTATCTCAGCACCAAGGGAACCCTGGATCGCTACATCAACATTCAGAGCTCCTGGCGTGACTTGAGCTCGGAGCGTACTGCATTTGAGGACTTTCGGGAACTCCTTCAGCATTTTCCCAATAGTCGCTTCGCCCCCGATGCTCGTCAACACATGATCTTTATTCGTAATCAGCTTGCCGAATCCGAACTGCATGTTGCCCTTTACTACGCTCGACGTGGAGCTTATCTGGCATCTTTGAATCGGGCTCGCAACATCGTTGAAGGCTACCCACAAAGCCCAAGCGTTCCGGAAGCACTGGCTGTCATGAGCTACTGCTATGATCGACTGGATATGCGTTCTATGGCTGATAGTGCCCTTGCCGTGCTGCGTTATAACAACCCTTCATTTCACTCGGTAGATCGCCGTGGCCGAGTGGTTCTTGATCTTGGCCCCCGCAACGATCGGCGTTCCTGGCTGAACATCATCACCTTTGGACTTTTGGGCAATCCCGACAAAAATGATTCTTGAGCAATGCCAAGATGAAAGACTGAGGGGTATGCATGGGCCCCCTCAGTGGAACGATTGAACCGGCACCCCCCTACCCCGAAGCGCCGGGAAACATCTGCAACTTACCAGTGAATTCCCTTCATCAAATAAGCAAACGCCATCTGCTCCGTTGTTGGAGCCTGCGG
>JAJZUM010000195.1 GCA_021848605.1 Pseudomonadota bacterium
AAGATCCTTGCCAAATTTCCCCCCTTTAAAGACCGCCGGAACAGCTTTAGCAGCTGCTTTTAAAGGTTTGCCGCCATTACCTCCTAAAAATGCTCCAAATGCTCCTCCAAAAATCATGACCAGTTCAAGCGGCTGAAACAGCGCAGCCAAGTGCCCACCGCCTACGGCATATGCCCCAAAAATAGTGAGCACTGTCAAAACATAGCCAATGATTACAAACATGCCCAAGCTCCGAATTTCAAGCAACTTAAATAATGTAGAACAAAATAGCTGGTTTGCCTTAATTCCGTGTCCCGTTTTAGGCAAAAACCAATGTGAAAACAATCAGAATTGATCTAATCAAAAAATTAAAACAGCATTTTTGACAATCAAAAGGCAAAAAAAGAGCCAGATCATGTTGATCCAGCTCCGAATAAAAATTGGTCGGGGTGAGAGGATTTGAACCTCCGACCACCTGCACCCCATGCAGGTGCGCTACCAGGCTGCGCTACACCCCGAACGAGCGCAATATCATATCTGAACCAAACCAATATTCCAAGGAAAAACTTCATATTCGCGACCAGTTCCATGATAAAGCAACACATACCCTTGGACGGTCATCCCCTGATACATTGGACTAAGCACGGTGTTTCGTCGCAATTCCTCTCATGTAAGCAAACTGTAAGGAATGCGTCGAAATATTTTCAACACAAGTCATGCACCCAGCTTAAACATGCACAAGGCTATCAATTTAATTTCTTGAACCCTAGTAGGCACTTATCATTAGAAAAGAAGCCCATAGACACATGCTCAATGCACCGTCCATGAAGAATATGCGAAATTCTTCCCAAAAAGTTATCCGCTTGGTTCTTGCGATGATTTGTTTACTGCTTCCCAACAAAAAAATCTATGCACAAAGAACCTGGCCTTAAATAAGCGATGCATAAAAGACATGAGCAAGCATGACATCACATTGTTCAGGTTGCCAAAATATCCACAATCTGTTCAAGGTCTTCGAGCATATTGTGAATCAGGACAGGAACGATATCGACATCTTCCACGTTCATAACTTCAGTATGTATCTTTGCCGCATGTACCGTAGTAGCATTATTTTCCTGAAGCTTATGCTCGCTCAGTTTTAACCGAGCTCCACCGATGGTATATCCCTGTTCGTAAAGAAGACTGCGGATCTGACGGATGATCAACACGTCCTGACGCTGGTAGTAACGCCGGTTTCCTCGTCTCTTTACAGGTTTGAGCTGATTAAATTCCTGCTCCCAATAACGCAACACATGCGGTTTTACATCGCACAATTCACTAACTTCACCGATGGTAAAATAGCGTTTGCTCGGTATTTCCGGCAATACCGCATTATTTCCCGGTTCCAGCATACATTTCTACTCTCTGTTTCAATTTTTGCCCTGGGCGAAAAGTCACAACCCGTCGGGCGGTAATTGGAATTTCTTCGCCCGTTTTGGGATTACGACCAGGTCGTTGTCGTTTATCCCTAAGTTCAAAATTCCCAAACCCCGATAACTTGATGGGAATATTTTGCTCCAGTGCCTGGGCCATTTCTTCGAAGAATAGCTCAACCATTTCCTTGGCTTCACGCTTGTTGATGCCAACTTCATTAAAAAGGTGATCTGCCATGTCTGCTTTGGTTAATGTTGTCATTCTGACACCCTGTTCCTATACACGCCACCATACTATTTTTACCCAGTGTAGCACTGAGACCATCTAACTGCGTAATTGCGCATCATAATTAATAGATACCGCCTCAATGACCTGTTGGTACCACTGTTGCACCTCAGCATCGGACAAGGTCCTATCCGGTGCTTGCCATACCAAAGCCCAAGCCATACTGCGTGTTCCTTCAGGCAGTCCTTTACCCTGATAAACATCAAAAAGCTCAAGAGAGACGAGAAGATTGCCGGCATGAGATCGCATCACATCGACAAGCTGTTGAGCCGCGACATTTTGATGTACCACCAGGGCAATATCTCGACGCACTGCTGGAAAACGTGACAACATCTGACCCTTAGGCTTATTGGTTTTTAAAACCGTCTTCATATCCAACTCAAACAGCCACACAGGACCTTTTACATCAAAGGTCTCTTCGAGATCAGGATGAAGTCGACCAAAATGTCCAACCGTTGATTCTCCGATCTTCACCAATGCTGATTGGCCTGGATGAAGAGCTGGATGGTGACCTGCAGTGATCTGAGCATACGGAAGCAGCGTTTCCACAATCCCTTTGACATCATAAAAATCATGTTCGACTTTGGAATCGGATGACCATCCAGGAGCAAATCGAGGACCGAACAATGCCCCTGCAAGACGAAGTTCCTGATTTAGTCCGTCAGCATGCGGAACAAAGCGCAGCCCTGTTTCAAAAAGGCGTAACCGTTCCTGTTGACGATTCTGATTAAACTGAATGGTTGTCAATAATCCGGGCCAAAGACTGGTACGCATGACCGCCATATCCTGGCTCATTGGGTTGGCGAGGCTTAGGGGTTCAAGTCCTGGATCCACGGCCTGCTGGAGGCAACGATCCTGAAAACTGAATGTCATGACTTCTTGAAAACCTAAAGCGACCAATTGCTGCAACAGTCCCGATAGAGGGCGTTGAATGTCCGAAGCCGGACCAAGTTGCAGCCGTGATTGGGGCCGACGAACCGGGAGATTCTGATAGCCATAGACACGGGCCAGTTCCTCAATCAGATCAACTTCTTCACGAAGATCAAATCGCCAGGAAGGAACATCAACATACCAGACGTTCTCATCGTGGCGGACATTCATTCCCAGCCGGCTAAGCGTTGTTTGTATCCAGTCCGTTTCAAGCTCAAGCCCAAGTACCCTACTGATTTGGGGATGGCGCAGGGCGATTCTTGCATCCCCAGGCAGAAGTGACGTCTGTTCAGCCTTTGTAATGGGTCCTGCCTGACCGCCACAGATTTCAAGAATCAAGCAGGAAGCACGTTGCATGGCACGCTCAGGAAGTGCTGGATCGACACCTCGCTCGAACCGATGCGCACTGTCGGTACTCACCCCCAGGGAGCGAGCCTTGCCAGCAACTGCATCAGGAGCAAAAAAAGCAGCCTCCAGAATAATTGCACTGGTTTGGTCATGCACTGCGGAGTCGCGACCACCAATAACACCTGCTACCGCCAGAATATTTCGGCCATCGGCAATCACCATCAATCCAGGATCAAGCACACAAGACTGTCCATTCAAGGCAATAAAAGATTCTCCTGCTCTGGCTTGACGAACAACCAGATCCCCCTGAACAAACTCAGCATCAAATGCATGCATGGGCTGACCAAGCTCCAGCATCACATAATTGGTAATATCCACCACCGGATGAATGAGACGAATGCCTGAACGCTCAAGCCGCTCCCGCATCCAGCCCGGGGTTTTCGCCAATGGATTCAAACCACGAATGGTTCTCGCCAGATAACGAGGACAACCGTCTGTCTCCAGGCTTACATGGGGGTAATCGTCTATTGAGGCGGTCACAGTGACCTGATCAGGCTCCTTGATGGATGTCTCTGCCAAAACAGCTACTTCACGGGCAAGTCCAAGGATACTCAGACAATCACCACGATTTGGCGTAATACCTAGCTCAATGACTGCATCATCAAGGTGCAGATAATCAATCAGGTTTTGACCAGGCCTTGCATCGTGTCCCAGCTCCAGAAGTCCACTTCGATCCTCAGACAGTCCAAGTTCGTCAGCACCACAGAGCATGCCTCGCGAAAGCACACCTCGGACTTTGGATTCACGAATGGTCACACTGGGCAGTACGGCCCCAGGAAGCGCCAGGGGCACGTGAATTCCAGGTCGTACATTGGATGCACCACAGACAATCTGTCGAAGCTCAGACTCTCCAACATCAACCATGACCACATGAAGACGATCTGCATCCGGATGTTTTGCTACATGAACGACATGGGCAACTACAACGTTGGAAAATGTCCCATCCAGTCGTTTCCAGGCATCTACTTCCAGCCCAGCCATGGTCAACGCCTCACTCAAACGGCGCGCATCCCACTCAACATGCACCATGCTTCTCAGCCATCGTTCACTGAATTGCATTATATCATCCTTAAGACAAGTGTTCCGGCTCAGGCAAACTGGCGCAGGAAACGGATATCATTTTCAAAAAACAGGCGTAAATCCTGCACACTGTAGCTAAGCATGGCCAGACGTTCGACGCCCATACCAAAAGCAAAACCGGTATAAAGTTCCGGATCAACACCACCATGACGCAGAACTTTGGGATGAACCATGCCACACCCACCAATTTCCAGCCATCCTGTTTGTTTGCAAACACGACATCCCCGACCTTGGCAATGAACACAGGCGACATCAATCTCAGCCGAGGGTTCCGTAAACGGAAAGTAGGAGGGCCGAAAACGCACACCAACTTCCTGTTCAAAGTAACGGGCAAGGAAGTCAGCAATCACACCTTTCAGATCAAGA
>JAJZUM010000022.1 GCA_021848605.1 Pseudomonadota bacterium
AAATTACCAGCGTATTCTTGATCAGATGCGCGGCAATCCTGGCACTCATTTAAAACTGACCATCATGCGTTCAGGCAATAGTAAGCCCCTTGAATTTGATTTGGTGCGGCAGATAATCGCGGTGAGTACGGTTCATGGCCGCTGGCTTGAATCCGGATTTGCCCTGATTCGGATCAGTATGTTTGCCGAAACCACGGGCAAGGATGTTGAGAATGTCATTCACCAGCTGCAACATGAAGGAACGGTACGGGGCTTGGTGCTTGATCTGCGCAATAATCCTGGCGGTGTATTGACCTCTGCGATTGATGTGGCTGATGATTTTCTGGATCATGGTGTCATTGTCTCGACCCGCGGGCGTTTGCCTGAGTCGAATCACCAGTTTCTGGCGACACCAGGTCAGCTTTTGCCAGGAGTTCCCATGGTTGTTCTTATCAATTCTGGAACAGCTTCTGCGGCTGAAATTGTTTCAGGTGCCTTGCAGGATCATCATCGAGCCCTCATTCTGGGGACCACATCTTTTGGTAAAGGTTCAGTGCAGTCGGTACTGTCGCTTAATGATGGCCAGGGTATCAAATTGACAACAGCTCGATATTTTACGCCAAGTGGACGCTCAATCCAGGCTCAGGGCATCACGCCGGATCTGACGGTATTGCCGGCTGATGTGACTGTTCATGCCTCGAATTCGCTGTACAAGGAGGCAAATTTAGCAGGTCATCTTGAGAATCCCCAGACGGGTACGGGGTCTGATGAGGTGCAGTCGGCCAACAACAAGGAAAAAGAGCTGGTTTCCAGTGATTTTCAGTTGTACCAGGCTCTGGCCGTAGTCAAGGCGGCAAATCTTTTACAGGCATCATCTGCAAGCCCGGTTCTGCGGACGGTTCAATAGTCCATCCGCATGACAATTCCGCGGTCTTGCAGGAATTGTTTGGCTTCACCGATACTGTGTTGGCCGAAGTGGAAGATGCTTGCTGCCAGAACGGCATCAGCCCTGCCCAAGGTCAGGCCTTGGGCAAGATGTTCCAGATTGCCAACACCACCGGAGGCAATGACGGGAACCCGAACAGCATCGGACACGGCCCGTGTCAATTCCAGATCGTAGCCTTGGCCTGTACCATCGGCATCCATGCTGGTCAGCAAGACTTCTCCGGCACCACCTTCGGTCATCCGGACAGCCCACTCGATGGCATCAAGGCCTGTTGAGCGACGACCACCGTGGGTAAATATTTCCCAGTGGCCATCGGCAACTTTTTTGGCGTCGATGGCAATGACCAGACACTGTGCTCCAAAACGGTCAGCGGCACGGGGAACAAAGTCCGGATTACTGATCGCGGCTGAGTTGATGCTGACTTTGTCGGCACCGGCATTGAGCAAGGCGCGAATATCCTGTTCGGTGCGAATGCCCCCGCCCACGGTCAGAGGGACAAAAACTTCGCTGGCCATACGTTCAACCGTATGGAGTGTCGTCGATCGGCCTTCGTGGCTGGCACTGATATCCAAAAATGTTATTTCATCTGCACCGGCAGCATCGTAGCGACGGGCAATCTCTACCGGATCACCGGCATCTCTAAGGTCCAGAAAACGGACACCCTTAACCACCCGTCCGCAGTCGACATCGAGGCAGGGGATAATGCGCTTGGCCAGTGTCATGTTGCATCTGCCAGTTTCTGGGCAGCAGCCAGATTCAGTTGGCCTTCATAGAGGGCACGCCCGGAGATGGCGCCGATGATGCCGCTCAGGCGCTCTGTCAATAATGCTTCAATATCACTCAAGGCACTGATGCCTCCCGAGGCAATAACAGGCAACCCGGAATCCCGGGCGAGTTGAGCCGTTGCCTGGACATTGACTCCCTGCATCATCCCATCGCGACTGATGTCGGTATAGATCAAGGCGCTGATGCCTGCCTCACGAAATTGAATGGCCAGATCGCGTGCTGGCGTCTGGGAAACCTGTGCCCATCCTTCGGTTGCAACCATGCCGTTTTGGGCATCGATACCAACCATGATATGGCCAGGGAACGACTGACAGGCCTGGCGAACAAAAGCAGGATCGCGTAATGCCTGCGTACCAATAATCACCCACTGAACTCCAGCCTGCAGATAAGACTCGATGGTACTCAGGGTGCGTATCCCACCGCCAATCTGGACGGGAAGATCCGGGAAACGTTGGGTAATGGTACGGACAATGGCTGCATGCTGGGGTTCCCCAGCGAAAGCACCGTTCAGGTCGACGAGGTGAAGCCGTCGAGCACCTTGGTCCAGCCAGTGCTCTGCCATGGCCACCGGATCAGCGGAAAAAACGGTCGATTCATCCATACGGCCTTGTTTCAGGCGTACACATTGTCCATCCTTGAGGTCGATTGCAGGTATGATGATCATGGTGACAGGTCCGTTCAAGGGTTCCAGCGAAGAAAATTGGCAAGGAGTTGCAATCCATGTCGTGCGCTTTTTTCCGGATGGAATTGTACTGCAACCACATGTTCCTGGGCCAATGCTGAGCAGTATTTCAGTCCGTATTCAGTCTGACCAATAGCGATAGATGAGTCTTCGGGAGCACAATAGTAACTGTGTACAAAATAGAAACGACTGCCATCAGGTATGTGATCCCAGACAGGGTGTGAGGTTTGCCAGACTTCATTCCAGCCCATGTGCGGCACTTTCAGGGCACGAGATTCAGAATCCTGCTGGGTTCCAAAAAAGCGTACAGTACCCGGGAATACTCCGAGACCATGGACACCGCCGTTTTCTTCCGAGAATCCGAGCAATGCCTGCATACCAACACAGATACCAAGTAAAGGTTTGCAGTGCAGGGCTTGGCGTACAGCCTGATCAATCCCTTCGGCGGTCATGGCAGCCATGCAATCGCGCATGGCCCCCTGTCCGGGAAGAACGAGCCGATCAGCTTCGGCAATACGTTCAGGGTCATTTGTGACCCAGACCTTGTCCGCACCAACCGACTCAAGTGCCTTGGCAACCGAGTGCAGGTTTCCCATGCCATAGTCAAGAACGGCAACCTTGGTCATAATGAGCCTTTGGTTGAAGGAATCAGGGTACTCATACGCGGATCTGCTTCCGTTGCCATGCGCAGTGCCCGGGCAAATGCTTTGAATACTGATTCGATCTGATGATGTGAATTGATGCCCGTCAGGTTGTCAATGTGTAAGGTCATGCCGGCATGATTGACCAGTGCCTGAAAAAATTCCCGGAACAGGTCCACATCGAAGGAGCCAACCTTGGCACGGGTAAATGGAATAGAGTAAAAAAGTCCAGGACGTCCTGAAAGGTCAATAACCACGCGAGACAGAGCTTCATCAAGAGGGACATAAGCATGTCCATAGCGACGAATGCCTTTCTTATCCCCAAGAGCCTGGGCAAGAGCTTGACCGAGCACAATGCCACAATCCTCGACACTGTGATGATCATCAATGGCAAGATCTCCCGTGCATACCAGGTTGAGGTCGACGAGGCCATGCCGTACCCACTGATCCAGCATATGATCGAGAAAAGGAATTCCGGAATTGATGGAACCTAAACCGGTACCATCAAGATTCAGATGGGCTTCGATGACCGTTTCCTTGGTTTCACGGCGAATGCGGGCTTGGCGCTGAGCAGACATGATTTTGTAGTTACTCCGGCTTTTTGGCCTATTATACACGAGGGATCATTGTGTTTTGGGCTTTTGTCCGTAGCAATTTTTCGGCTAAGATCCGAGATATGAATTCGCAAATGGGAGGGTACGACGATGCCGGTTGATGTTCATGTCTTCACCGATCGTCTGTCAGATCAGGTTGCAGACCAGTTAAACAAGATTTATGTCGACATGCCCGAGCAAGAGAAACCTGAAGAGATATTGCATCAGATCACGGCTGGGTTATCGACAGGTGATCGTTATTATGCCGGTTATTTTAACGGTCGTTACATCTGTGGTGTTCTGATTCATGATGAAGGTGAATTGCGTAGCATGCGCTATCTGGCGGTTCATCCGGTCACGAGAGGGCGTGGAGTGGCCGAGCGTCTGGTTGATGAGGTACGTCGCAAGGAAACCGATCGAGCCCATGGACTGTTGGTGACTGCCTTCGATACTTCCGACCCGGAATTAGTATCGATTTTTCTGGCCATGGGCTTTTTACCCCACAAAGATGGTCAGTTTCGATGTACTCTAAGGTAAAAGTTTTTATTTGAAAAAAGCAACCAACAGTGCGCCTTGATAAGGCCGCAAGGTGGAGAAGTGCAACAGCGACATCCATGGTGGCTTGGTTTGGTGATTATCTTATTGTGTGATACGGTGCACGCTGCCCCGGTCATACAACATCAAGATCAGCCCTTGCAGATTGTGCTTGATGACAATTACCCACCGTATAGTTTTCGGGATGATCAGCACCGCCTTGTTGGTCTTCGCGAGGACCTGTGGAAGCTTTGGGCACGTTACAACCATCGAACGGTTCAGCTACTTCCAACTGATTGGAATCAAGCTCAGGTCACGATTCGGGCACATCGGGCTCAGGTTATTGATACGATGTTCAATACACTGGCACGTCAGTCCTCCTTTGTGTTTTCCCCTTCGTATGCCCAGATCCCGGTACGTATTTATTTTGACTCGACCTTGAGTGGCATTCAGGGGCTGAGCGAGTTGGGTGGTTTTGAAGTTGGGGTAAAAGCAGGGGATGCGTGTCTTGATGTACTCAGGCAGGCGGGTGTCCGTCAGGTGCTGAGTTACCCGAATTATGATTCCATGGTTCAGGCCATGCTTAAGCATCAGTTACATCTATTCTGTATGGATGAGCCGCCAGCACAGTACTTGCTACTTAAGGCTGGACTGATCCAGAAAATCCATTTTAGTGATCCTGTTAGCCAGGGTGCGATGTCTTATGCGGTATTACGAGGTCAGGAACATTTGTTGGCAGAAGTCGAACACGGGTTTTCCCGAATACCGACTGAAGAGATTCGCAAGGTTCAGGAACGCTGGTTGGGACATCATTCTCTTGGTTTAGAAGCTGGCTCATATTTGAAAATCATCAGTGTGGCGCTGGCAATTACCCTTTCCTGGGTAGGACTGCTGATTCTCTGGAGTCGAAGTCTTCGGGTTCGGGTGGCGCAGCGTACCCATGATCTGGTGAATGCCTTGGGTGAGTTGCAGTTGGCGCATGATGCGGCTGATGAGGCGCGTGAGAACCTTCTGGCGGTGATTGATGCTATTCCGGATTTGATGTTTGAGCTTGATGGTGATGCTCAGTTTATCAGCTATCGTACCCAGAATCATGCCTTGAAAGCCTATTTTCTTCCGGAGCGTTTTTTGGGGCGAAAACTGGATGAAATTGTCCCGACCCAAGTGGCACAGACTGTTAAGAACTGCTTACAGGATGCCCAGAAGCAGGGATTCTCTCATGGTCAGCAAATTTCCCTCACCCTTGACGGGCGGGTGCTCTGGTTTGAACTCTCTATTGGTCGCAAGCGCACGGTGAATGAGCAGCAGGATCGTTATATCGTTTTGGCCCGAGATGTCTCTGAGCGTCGACATCTTGCCGAGGAACTGGCACGACACCGCAATCATCTGGAAGAGCTTGTGCAGGGCAAGACGCGTTTGCTGGCGCAAGCCAATGTGCGTCTGACTCAGCTTTCCCGTATTCAGAGGGCGTTGAGCCGTAGTTCTCAAGCCCTGGTTCGGGCTGTTCAGGAGGATGCCTATCAGTATGATGTTTGTCGCATACTGGTTGAAGAATGTGGGCATCGCATGTGCTGGGTGGGTTATGTGCGCGATGATGAGGAGGGTTCGGTACGTCCGCAGGCATGGGCTGGAGATGGAACTGATTATCTAACTGATTTGCGTATTACCCGTGCAGAAGGTCCTTTTGGTATGGGGCCAGCCGGCAATGCCATGCGTTCCGGAAAACCAGTGATTTTAACGGATATCAACAGCGATCCAGACTTTACACCGTGGCGATCCAAGGCGCTACAACATGGTTTTTATTCTTCTATAGCCATTCCATTCAGTCTTGATGATGGGCAACAAGGTGTGTTCTCGATTTATGCTGGTCAACCTTATGCCTTTAGTGCTGAGGAAATTGATCTTTTGCAGGAACTGGTTACCGATTTTGCCTATGGGATTGCTGTCCTGCGCTTGCGGGATCGGCATACTCAGACCATGCAGCAGTTGGAACGTCGTGCTGAAGAAGAAACAACAGCACGGCAACAGCAACAGTCTTTAGCAGCGCAGATGCAGTTGATGCTTGATACCATGGACAGTGCCATTATGGTCTGGGGTGCTGATCAACATCTTTCATTCTGGAATAAAAAGACGCAGCGTCTTTTTCCCAAGACCTTTCCTCATATCTACAAGGGAATTCATCGACAGGATTTTCTTAACCAATTGAACGCAAATGGTGAGCAATGGGATCAAACTCGGCCATGGAACCAGTGGATGAGTCCGACCCATGAAATCATTCACACGGTTGATGACCGCATTCTGGAGTACACTAGGCTGCTGGCCAGTGATGACAGTCATTTGATCATGATTGCGGATATCACAGAAATCAGCATGATGCGTGAGACGATGGAACGAAATGAACGTTTGGCTTCTTTGGGGCGTATGGTTGCCGGGCATTCTCATGAATTAAATACTCCTGTTGGTGTGGCGCTTACTGCGAGCACCAAACTGTTAGATTCAGTACGTCACATGCAGTCTGAAGTTGATTCAGGACAGGTTCGAAAATCGCACATGCTGCAATTCATGCAAGACAGCCAGGAAGCCAGTCAGTTGATTGAAAGCAACCTGCGTCGCGCGATCAGCTTGATCGCTAGTTTCAAACAGGTGGCTGTTGATCAGACCAGTGAACAACGTCGTGTTTTTGATCTGCGTCTTATGGTTCAGGAACTAGTGATGACGTTGCAGCCCATGTTGAGACCTCAGGGGCATATACTTGAGGTTGAAGTGCCAGAAGGTATTCTCATGGACAGTTACCCAGGGCCTCTGCAGCAGATCGTGACCAATTTGGTCTCCAATGCTGTTGTTCATGCCTTCGAAGGTCGTACCCAAGGTACCATGGTTCTAACTGTGACGTTGCTGGATGCTCATCAGATACAACTTCGTTTTCGGGATAACGGCGTCGGGATACCCTCGAATCACTTACAACGCGTTTTTGATCCTTTCTTCACGACCCGTATGGGTAAGGGTGGTACAGGCCTTGGCCTCAATATTGTTCATAATCTGGTCACCAATCTTTTTGGTGGCTCAATCAATGTTTACTCGACCGTAGGTCAGGGTACAGAGTTTGTTCTGGTTTTGCCACTGGTTGCCCAGCACGTCCATTTATCGGCAAACGGGCCGGACAGTCAAAATTCATAACGCATAAAATCTTGACGGCTGCAGCAAACTAATGGAAAATGCGCGTCCTATGCCGGTATAGCTCAGCAGGTAGAGCAACTGACTTGTAATCAGTAGGTCCCGAGTTCGATTCTTGGTGCCGGCACCATATAACTATCTGTTTTATCTAATTAATGTCTCAATAGCCGCTTATCTAACAAACCGTTTTTAGGCACAAAATAAAAACAGTTTAGGAACAAATACTTCACGCTGGCGGCTCATACTTGTCCAGCCCGACATTATACCTCTGGCGCATAGCCTCCGTTTTGTGGCCTGCAATGGCCTTGTCCTTGGCTTCTGTGACGCTCTTTGGTATCCATTCGTGCCTTTAGCCTTTGCATAGCGAGCTATAGTGTGGACTTGTTCAAATGAGGCTAACCAACTTCATTATCTGCAATGGTTTCTGGGCCAGCAATGTCCCCCTACGCAAATTTCATTAAGTGGCGTAGATTACTTTGATTTGAACAAGAATCCACTGTGGATTATTCCCTTACTGATACATCGTTAACTTTTATCACCGTAACTGTTGTAAAATCATCAGGAAGATTTGTATTCACTGCCCAATACATAGGGTAACTGCGTACCCGCAACAAGTGCAACACGACCAAAAACATGTTTCTGGCTGGAAACCTGTAACGGCGGGGCCGCAACAGGTGCAACAAGCGAATTTCAGGAAATGCAAAAAGACCCAGAATTTGACACTTATAAGAAGCCGTGTGGAGTAAAGTTGGTACAAAATCTTTGGTTGGTGGTACACCATTTTCGTGGCGCCTCGAAAGTACAGACTGTCATCAACAGTGCAGCTGTTCGCAAGCAGGCTGTTTTGCAAAAGTATCTTCAAAGGGCGGAGATTGACGGGTGACACTCGATTTTGCCACTCTCGATGCTCTGCGTACCCATCATCCCGCTTGGCGGCTGTTGCGTTCGGATCATGCGCCGTTGGTGGCGAGCTTTCTGCAGCGAGTGTTCGTGGTTCCTAATGTTCGGGTCATGTCGGCGGCGGATTTGGCGGAGGCATTGGAAGATGAGTTGTATGCTGTGCGCGTACACATGGGTGACAGCGCTTTTCCTAAGTCCGCACAGGAATATCTGAACGATTGGGCCGCACCCGATAAGGGCTGGCTGCGCAAGTTCTACCGCCCCGGTACGGATGAGGCGCAGTTCGATTTGACGCCTGCTACCGAAAAGGCTATTGCTTGGCTGGCACAGCTCAGCGAGAGGCAGTTCGTTGGTACGGAGTCGCGCCTGCTGACGCTATTTGACCTGCTCAAACAGATGAGTGAGGGCAGTGAGGCCGACCCGGCCAAGCGCATTGCAGAACTGCACAAAAAACGTGATGAGATTGACGCCGAGATCGCCCGGGTCTTGTCGGGCGACGTGCCCTTGTTGGATGATACAGGGCTGAAAGACCGCTTCCAGCAATTTATGCAGGGTGCGCGCGAGCTGCTGACTGACTTCCGGGAAGTGGAACATAACTTTCGTCAGTTGGACCGTCGCGTGCGCGAGCGCATCGCACTGTGGGAGGGCAGTAAGGGCGAGCTTCTGGAGGATATCATGGGCGAGCGCGATGCTATTGCCGACTCTGATCAGGGTAAGAGTTTTCGCGCTTTCTGGGATTTTCTACTGTCCAGTCGTCGGCAGGAAGAATTGACCGAACTACTGGATCGCGTGCTTGCATTGCCTGCGGTGGCGGACCTAAACCCAGATACTCGCACCCGCCGCGTGCACTACGATTGGATGGAAGCGGGCGAGCATACCCAGCGCACGGTCGCTGCCTTGTCACAGCAATTACGTCGGTTCCTGGATGACCAGGCCTGGCTGGAAAACCGTCGTATCATGGACATTCTGCACGCTATCGAGAGTAAAGCGCTGGCTCTGCGTGATACCCTGCCCGTTGGCTATGTGATGGAAATGGCGGAAGCTCGTGCGGATATTGAACTGGCGATGGAACGGCCTTTGTTCACTCCTGCCATCAAGCCGGTAATCGCTGACCTTGCCTTGCAAGCAGGTGATGAAGATATTGACCCATCAAAGCTGTTCGACCAGGTGGTCGTCGATAAGGCGCGGCTCACCCGCCATATCCGCCATGCTCTGCAAGATCGCGCACAGATAACCTTGAGCGAATTAGTGCTCAATCAGCCGCTGTTGCACGGGTTGGCCGAACTGGTAGCCTATCTGCAATTGGGCAGTGAGACCTTCATCACGGTGGTAGATGAGGACACGCCCGAGCCCATCTGTTGGTGGACAGTGGCAGCGGATGGCCAAGAAATTACTCGAAGCGCACGGCTGCCCCGCATCATTTTCATGCGCTGAGAAAAGTAAAGAACAGAGGCTATGGATGGAACATGAATTTTTGAACACCACCGTTGCAGTACAACCGGTCCAGGCCGCTGATTTGTCTACGCTGCTAATCGGCTTGCTTAAGAACGTCATCTACCGTGATGACGATGAACGCCAATGGGCGGCACTTTTGAATTTGCAAGCACGCGTGCGTGAATATGTCATGGTATTGAACCTTGACTTGGTGCTGGATGAGGCGGAAGGCTATGCATTTCTGAAAGGCCGTCCAGAGCCTGCCGACGACGACCCATCACCACGTTTGCCACGCTTGGTGGCGCGCCGCCCCTTGTCGTTTTCAGTGAGTTTATTGCTTGCCTTGTTGCGCAAGAAACTGGCTGAGTTTGACGCCGGTGGCGGCGATACACGCTTAGTGCTTTCTCGCGACGACATCGTGGAACTGGTGCGGGTGTTTCTTCCTGATGGCCCGAATGAAGCCAAGCTAATCGACCAGATTGAGACCACGATCAATAAGGTAACCGAACTGGGTTTTTTGCAGAAACTCAAACCAGCCAGTGGCGCTGTGACTGGACCAGCTACTTACGAGGTACGGCGTATTCTAAAGGCCTTTGTTGACGCCCAATGGCTGGCCGAATTCGATGCGCGACTGGCCACATATCAGTCTCAGTTGGCGGGTGTGGGCAATGCCAAGGAGGGCGCTGGGCATGAATGATCCCCAAACATTGGAACTGGATTTCTGTGCTGATGACACACTGTCAGGCTTTCGGCTTATTCGGCTGGAGGTATTCAATTGGGGTACCTTCGACGGCAGGGTATGGACGCTGCAGCTGGATGGTAAAAATTGCCTGCTCACGGGTGATATCGGCTCGGGCAAATCCACCTTGGTTGATGCTATCACTACTTTGCTGGTGCCAGCCAATCGAATTGCCTACAACAAGGCTGCTGGAGCTGATAGCAAAGAAAGAACACTTCGCTCATACGTACTTGGGAACTACAAATCCGAGCGCAATGAAGTTACTGGTGCAGCCAAGCCGGTCAGCTTACGTGACCATAACAGTTACTCGGTCATCTTGGGTGAGTTCCACAACGCTGGCTATGGCCAGACCGTAACGCTGGCGCAAGTGTTCTGGATGAAAGAAGCACAGGGACAACCTGCAAGATTCTTTCTGGGCGCAGAGCGCGCGCTGTCTATTGCGACTGACTTTGCCCAATTCGGATCGGATATTGGTCAACTGCGGAAGAAGCTGCGCGGACTGGGCGCTGAATTGCACGACAGCTTCCCGCCCTACGCAGCATGGTTTCGTCGGCGCTTTGGCATTCAAAACGATCAGGCGCTTGAATTGTTTCACCAGACAGTGTCGATGAAGTCTGTGGGTAACCTGACGGACTTCGTACGCAGTCATATGTTGGAACCCTTCGAGGTAGGTCCGCGCCTGCATGCATTGATCGCCCACTTCGATGATCTAAATCGCGCCCATCAGGCTGTATTGAAAACCCAGCAGCAGGTTGAATTGCTCACACCTTTAATTGCGGATTGTGGCCGCCACAATACTTTGGTCGCTGAGGTTGATAGCTTGCGTGGCTGCCGGGACAGGCTACGGCCCCACTTTGCGGGCCTGAAGCTTGGACTGATTGACAAGAGGCTAGGATTGCTGGCAGAAGAATGGGGGCGCATGGATGTCCAAGTACAAAAACTCGATGTTCTACATGAAACGCAAGGCCAGCAAATCGATGAACTGAAACAGGCCATCAATGACAATGGTGGTGACCGACTGGAACGTATTGCCGTTGAAATTCGCAAGAAAGAGCAGTTGCGTGATATGCGCAAGGCCAAGGCCAGTCGCTATGGTGCGTTGGTTATGGTCCTGGGTGAGCCGCTGGCAACGGATGCCGCTACTTTCGCCACGCAGCGTGGCAAATATCAAAGCGGGCGCGAGGAGGCACGCAACCGCGATGCCGACTTGCAAAATGCACTTACTGAACTTGGCGTGACCTTGCGTCAGGGCAAACAGGAGCACGCGCAACAGAGCCAGGAGATCGACAGCCTCAAACGTCGACGCAGCAATATCGATGACCAGCAAATCCAGATCCGCGCTGCAATGTGTGCGGCACTGGGCTTGAACGTGGATGACATGCCGTTCGCTGGTGAATTGATACAGATACGTGACGACGAACGTGACTGGGAAGGCGCGGCCGAACGTTTATTGCGCGGCTTCGGCCTGTCGCTTTTGGTGCCGGATGCGTATTACAAGGCCGTGGCCGAATGGGTGGATGGCGCTCATCTGCGTGGTCGCTTGGTTTACTTCCATGTACGATCACGCAAGGCTACTGAATTACCTGAGCTGCATCGTGATTCCTTAGTCCGTAAATTGGCAATTAAGCCCGATTCACCCCATTATGATTGGCTGGAACGCGAACTTGCCCATCGGTTTGATGTCGCTTGTTGCGTCACTCAAGAGCAGTTCCGGCGCGAGACCCGTGCCATCACCCGTGCAGGCCAAATTAAAGACCCGAGTGGCCGACATGAAAAGGACGATCGCCACCGCATCGACGACCGGAGTCGCTATGTGCTAGGCTGGAGCAATAGCGCCAAGATCGCGGCACTCGAGGCCAAGCGCCGTCAACTCGAAACGCAGCTCGGTGAGGTTGGTCATCAGATCGGTATTGTCCAGAAAGAACGTGATGAGCTTATTACCCGTCTTGATGCGTTGACTCGCCTTGAGGAATTTTCGGCTTTTGATGAGCTGGATTGGACCAGCGTCGCTACTGAAATTGCACAACTATTGGATGAGCACAGTCGGCTGGAATCAGCATCGGATGTGCTTAAACAGTTAAACGACAACCTGCGCACCATTCAGAGAGCACATAAGGAAACTGCGGAGGAGTTGCAGACTGTGCGTGACAAACGCGCTAAAGTGGAACAGCGGCGCAGTGATGCGCAAGACCTCCGACAGCAAACCGCTGATCTGCTTCAAGGCGTTCTCATCGATGAGGCTTTGACGGCGAAACTCGAAGCCATGCGCGCCGAAGCGTTGGGCGAACACCAACTCACTGTTGAGTCCTGTGATAACCGTGAACAGGACCTGCGCGCCTGGCTGCAGGCACGGATTGACTCCGAAGACCAGAAGCTCAAACGTCTGGCTGAGAAGATCATCAAAGCCATGGCGTCCTTCAAAGAGATGTTCAAGCTGGAGACGGCGGAGATGGATGCCAGTCTTGAAGCGGTCTTTGAATATGAAAACCTGCTGATACAGTTGAACCGTGACGACTTACCGCGTTTTGTATCGCGATTCAAAGAATTACTCAACGTCAATACCATTAACGAAATCGCCAACTTTAATGCTCAACTGGCTCGTGAGCGCGAAACCATCAAAGAGCGTATCGCTCACATCAATAAATCGCTGGGCGAGATTGACTACACCCCTGGGCGCTATATTGTGCTGGAATCTCAAGCTAGTCCCGACGTGGAAATTCGCGACTTTCAGCAGGAATTACGCGCTTGTACCGAAGGCGCTGTTACAGGTTCAGACGATGCACAGTATTCCGAGGCAAAGTTCTTGCAGGTCAAGATGATCATTGACCGCTTCAGAGGCCGCGAAGGCTTGTCCGAGCAGGACCGCCGCTGGACGACGAAGGTCACTGATGTGCGCAACTGGTTCCTTTTCGCTGCAAGCGAGCGCTGGCGTGAGGACAACAGTGAACATGAGCATTACTCCGATTCTGGAGGCAAGTCGGGCGGCCAAAAAGAGAAATTGGCCTATACGATTTTGGCAGCCAGCCTAGCCTACCAGTTTGGTTTGGAGTGGGGGGCAGTTCGTTCTCGTTCCTTCCGCTTCGTGGTTATTGATGAGGCTTTTGGGCGCGGCTCGGATGAGTCTGCCCAATACGGACTGAAGCTGTTTCGGCAACTTAATCTTCAACTCTTGATCGTGACGCCGTTGCAGAAAATCCACATCATCGAGCCCTACGTCTCCAGTGTCGGCTTCGTTCATAACGAAGGTGGGCGAGCCTCGAAGCTGCGTAATCTGACGATTGAGGAATATCTTGCTCAGAAAGCATTAATGCCCGCTCATTCTGCACAGGGGTCTGTGCTGTGACTTGGACTGGTCCGAAAGAGTTGAAGGCACAGTTGGTGCGGCTTTGGGATCGCGGCGAGCTGTTGCGTGACGTCGTGACGGGCAATGTGCGTTTTCCTTTGCGCATGACTCTAAAGTCACCCAATTCAGCAGATATAACCGATCGCTTTCACGAAGTTCGCGCATGGACCGCTGAATTAGCTGAGATGAAATCAGTGCGCGTGGAGTGGCAAGAGATCAGACACCGTGTCCAGGGCGCGCAAAAGTTGCCGGCATGTGTATGGATTCAGTCGCTTGAAGATGCGTTGAGTTGGTTAGGCAAACGCAAAGATTGGGAGATCTTTTCGGTACAGGTTTCCACAACTCGGCAAACCCGACCAGACTTGATGCCATGGTTGGAAAAACGTCCTATGCATGCGCTGGAATTGTTCGCTGAATGGCCTCGATTGTTGGCTGTGGTGACGTGGCTTGTTGATCATCCGCGTCCTGGTATTTACTTGCGTCAGGTGGATTTGCCTGGTGTTCACAGTAAATTCATCGAAACCCATCGCGGCGTATTGGCTGAACTGCTCGATCTGGCACTGCCAGTCGATGCAGTGGATTTTGGCAAAACCGGTATTAGTCAGTTTTCTGCTCGATATGGCTTTTTGGAAAAGCCAACCCGAATTCGTTTCCGTGTGCTTGATCCATCTATTCAAGTAATACCCTGCTCAATATCCCCCGACGTGACTCTCGATGCTGATAGCTTCGGTCTTCTAGATCTCGGCGTTCAGCGTGTCTTTATCACGGAGAACGAAACAAACTTCTTGGCCTTTCCGCTGGCGCGTCATGCCATCGTAATTTTTGGTGCTGGTTATGGTTGGGAAGCATTGGCCCGAAGTCATTGGTTAAAGAAATGTTCGATCCATTATTGGGGCGACATCGATACACATGGCTTTGGTATCCTGGATCAGCTTCGTGGTCACTTTGATCATGTGGTTTCGTTCTTGATGGATAGAGCTACGCTCGACGCGCACACTGCTTTTTGGGGAAGTGAAGATAAACCCCTTCGAGTGGACTTGCGCCGACTGACGCCCGAGGAGAGAGCCCTTTATGACGACCTGCGCGACAACCGCATTCGCTCTGGCCTAAGGCTGGAACAGGAACACATCGGCTTCCACTGGCTAGCTCATCACCTTCAACCATTTTAGGATTAGAGTCAATTGTATCACATTGTTATGTGAGATTTTTTAGAAAATAAAATTCGAATTTCCAGCATTGACGACTGATCACCCGGATGATTCCTGATAATAATCATTCATTCTGAGCGGTAACAAAACAAAATTATGATAAGCTTTAGGTAAACAGCCAGTAACGATATAGGGAAGGTTATGTTTCTGATGTCCTGGGCTCGAACTACCCGGCGTGGTTCGGCAGGTTTCACGCTCATTGAGCTCATGGTGGTTGTAGCCATTGTGGCTATTTTGGTCGCCATTGCTGTTCCAATGTATCTGCAACATGTGCAGACGGTTGCTCGTTCCGAGGCCGAAGGAGAGTTGCTAAATGCCGCCAATCACATGGAACAGTTGTATGCAAGCCAAATGACTTATGCTAATGCTACGGTAACGACAGCAACATCGCAAGGTACGATTGCAGGCTGGGCTCCATCGAATGGCTCCGCTTCAGATGCCAAATATATTTTATCTTTTGCATCGGGTTCGCCGACGGCAAGCAGTTATACCCTGATGGCGTCAGCAACGTCCTTGCAAACCAAAGGAAGCTTCCAGGAAGTGATCGAGCTCAACAATCAAGGACAACACTGTATCAAACAGTCATCTAGTGTCTCTTCATGTTCTTTTGGTGTCGATCCTTCGTGGTAGGTTGACCATGGTTCTCCATTTCAAATTGAAACAAGCTCCATCCAATCGACCATCCGGGTTTACGATGGTTGAGTTGGTGGTTGTTGTGGCCATTGTAGCGATCGTTGTTTCCTATGCAGTATCCATGTTTAAGGTCACCATGTCTGCAAATCGTCTTTCTTCAGTTGCTGATTCCATGACAGCAACATTGGCCAAGGCTCGTTCTATCGCCATGAATTTGCCAAATGGCTGGTATGTGTCGGTGGTTCCAGGGTCAGGTATCTCGGTAAACGCAGCATCCTCGAGTGTCAATAACTGGTCTGATGGCTGGCGTACGATCACTGTTTCTTATAACGGAACCTGTTGCACGGGGACGCTGGGGGCCACGGGCGCAACCTGGGTCGGAGCCACGACCACATCCTTGGCGAGTCAGTCTGTGGAAACTGTTCCAAACGACCAGATGTACCTCGGTTATGCTCCAACTGCAAGCAGCGGGATTCAAGTTCAAGTTTATACGAATGCATTAAACGCAACATCAGCGCCGACAACGACTTTGACCCGTATTAATTTCAATTCCAATGGGCAGTTAGTTAATGATCAGGGTGTGATTAGCGCAGGTCAGGCATTAATTGTTCAGGCATGTGATCTGTCGATGAAGGGTCAGCCGCACGTTAATCCGGGCTTGGGGGTCGTGATGATGACTGTGCGTGGAATTTTTGTACCTGTTCCCGTTACTGGTCCATTGCCAGGCTCTATGACGGCATGTCCGTGATCAGGTAGGATGAAAAGCTTATGATTGTTTCGTCAAAGTTGCATGGGTTGCATGATGGTTTCTCGATCATGGAAGTCATGGTCGCCCTCTTGCTGCTGGCGATCGGCGCTATGGGCTATATGGCGATGGCGCTGACTTCTAGTCAGATGACCACTACAACCTTTGCCTACAGTCAAGCAACTAATCTCGCCGGTGATATGGTTGAACGGATCAATATCAACTATCCCTCGATTGCAACCAGCAACTACCAGATCACGGCTGCACCGAATTACGCCTTGGCGCCCTCATCTTATCCAAACGCTTGTGAGCTTAAGGTTTGTAATGGAGTAGCAATGGCATCTTATGATCTTGGGCAGGTTGCCTACGAAGCTAACGAATTGTTGCCCCAAGGACTGGTTGCGGTGCTTATACCAGCGACGGGCAATAATCATGTTGAGGTTCTGGTGAGTTGGTCTGGGACGACACCGACTGTAGGGCGTGGACCGAACGATTGTGTCAGTTCCACGGTGTCGACAACGGGAACTCCAACCTATACCTACAACACCAATGCGCATTGTGTGATGCTGGAGTCGACCTACCAATGAGACCGAAGCAAAAAGGCTATACGTTGGTCGAATTGATGGTCGCGATGTTCCTCGGCTTGTTGGTGTCCATTGCTGCCCTTCAATTGTTTATAAGTAGTCGCCAGACAGCGGGCAGCCAGCGGGCAGCATCCCAAACGCAAGATCAGGGGCAGATGATACTTAACACGCTTGTTTCGGATTTGCGCAGTGCTGGTGAATCGCCTTCAAACCTTCAGGGCGTTAATACCCAGTCCGTCGGGTTGCCGAGTGAAGTTGTTGTCGGCAATAGCAGTTGGCCATCGTCCTTGGCGACTCCGCCCGATAGCGACAGCTTCAGTGGAAGTAATTCGGTCGCGGTGACCTACCTCGTGGATGCTACTCAGCAAACGCCAACGGACTGTAATGGCTATCCCGAGACCGTAAATAATGGGGTGAGCCAGATTCTCAATGTCTACTATGTGGCCAAGTCTGCCAGCTATACGGCGAGCAATCCAGTATTAAGTCTATGGTGTCTTGGTAATGGCACCGGAAGTACGGCACAGGAACTGGCCCAAGGTGTCGATGTGATGCGCGTGCTTTACGGTGTTGATAATACCATTGATGGAACACTCGCTCCCACTCAGTGGGTGAGCGACCCCAATAGTCTAAACGCATCGCTTGGGTATCAGGCACCCGTGGTTGCAGTACGGATTGCTTTATTAATGCAATCAAGCCAGAAGCAGACAACGCAACCGAGTAAGGCGAGTAGCAGCACGGGAACAAGCATTCAAGTGCTCAACTGTGTAGTGCCCACGACCTGTGCAACAACGGTGCAGTTGACGGATGGTTATCTCCGTCGTCTGTTTGTTGGAACGACCCTATTACGCAACAATCTATTTCCTGCAGGAACGCAATGGTAAGGTATTCAGATATGTCGGAACGTCTCGATCTAAATTCGCTTGGTGCTCCAAAATTTCAGAAGGGCGCTGTGTTGATGATTGTTCTTTTGCTGGTGATTGTGATCGCGATTTTAGGTGTTGCAGCGATGCGTACCGGTGAAAGCAACAGCAAGGTATCCATCAGTGCCCGTACGCACGTAATGACTTTTCAGGCGGCAGAGGCTGGAACGCGTATGGCTTATGCACAAGCACAACTGGAAGCAACACAGACAAATCCACCCCAGACAATCTATGACACAGCCATGCAGATGGCGGCCAATACACCCTGTGTCAGTGGGAGTGCGAATTACCCTTCCTGTATTGTTATGAATTGTGTTAATCAGAGTAAGACGGTAGCGAATCCTGTGTCGGCTAATTGTACGAGTACGGATCGACTGGACGCGAGTCAAAAACTGCAGACGGTTACGCAAACAACCTATGTAGGGACCCAAAATATCCTAAATACCTCGCTGGGACTACAGGAAGCCATGTTTCAGACTGAATCCGTGGGCTGTATGCCTGAAACTGGTCAGACGTGTGTTGTGATGAGCAGTCAAAGTGGAATGAGTACCCCTCAGATTTCTTCGCAAAAATATAGTGATACGGTTGTGGTGATTGCACGTCCCATGATTGGTTCTAACTAAGGCATGGGTGCAAAGGAGTGGACATGATTGGTTTAATGGTGCGATTGATTGGTATCTGGCTCGGGATTTTTGTTTTGTTCGGTACATCTGTTCTGTCTCGAGCCGATGACTCAGAAATATATACCCTGCAAACACCCAAACAAACCTTGGGTGGACAGGGTGTGCACGTCATTCTTTTAATCGATAACTCGGGTTCTTTTAGCTGGTGTATTGATCAAAATGCGCCACCTCCACAATCAGATCCTGTAACGAAAGCCTCCCCAGACCCGAATTGTACGGACGATACCAGTACCCGTACTTTTCAGATGCGTAAGGTGGTGACATGGTTTTTGAATCAGCTAGATCCCAATACCAGTGTTGGCTTGTTTACGTACGGCAAAGACCAGTTTGCGCATGCGGCGGGTGGCAGCATGTTGGCACCCCTTCGTAAGTTGAACGCACCTATGGCTAGTCCCGCTTTTACCAATGGAACACCCTGGGAAAGTAGTGGTGCAGGGACCTTTTCGGTGGTCTCTTCAGGGACAAATTACACCTGGAAAGACTATTTGTTGAACTGGATTGAAGCGCCAACGCTAGGTAGTGATGCCAATTCACCCTATTATACGGAAAATCTGCCAACGAACTGGTTGTATCAAGGCTATTACAATGGCCAGTATCCATTAATATCAACCCTATACCCAAACGGTGGTACGCCATTGCTGGCCGCATATGGCGAAATTATGACGTATCTGAAGGGTCGATCTTTTAACGATCCGACCACTAACTCCTATGGTGATCAGTCCTATGATTCTACATTTTTGGTCAAAACAGGGAGTTTGAAGACGAGTCAGGCAGATGTATGTACGAACATACAAGTTGCTTTCTATAATCAATACGTGCTCACACATCCCTCAATATCGTATGACCGCTATATTAATCGGGTTTTTGACTGGAGTTCAGTCAATCTTGGATGGGATGCAGCCGATTTCTGTCAGCAAACATCAAACTCGCATTATTACGAATATCCGACACCTTCAAATTGGAATTCAGCACAGACCACCAATAATTTTATGGATAATAATGGTACCTATTATCCGCCAGATGACTACGCCGATACGGGTGGCAGTTGTGTTGCGCCCTCTTGGCATATCATCATTATTACCGATGGAGGAGCGAATGTTGCAACTGGAATGACCCAGATGCTTCCTGTCGTTGGTGATCAGCTCTATCCTGGAAATGGCTGTAATCCAAACAACGCTTGGGATGATTCTAATAGCTTATTTGTGCTGAGTCCGCGCCAGGGACCTGATGGTGGTGATCAAATTGACTACAGTTGTGCAATTGCAGAGGCCTATTACCTTAATAATGGCAAGGAACCTATTCCCGTTCCCAATTCAGTGGTAACCGACTCGAGCCTGAAAGCGCCAAACTGTCCCGGGATCACGTCGTCCCAGCAATGTATCTGTAAGAATACGGGTGTGAATACCCCCCCAAATTGTCGAGCATGGCCCGTTACGAAAAAAACGATCAGTTATGACAATGGACTGGGTGTCAATATCCATACCCATGTCATCTTTATTGGGCCTGAGTCGGTTGGTTCTAAAGGAGATAATAATGGATATAATGATATTTATGACCCTTTTCTGATGTCGCAGCTTGCCGATGCGGGTGGTGGTCAATTCTTCACGGCGACGACCTATCAGCAGTTAGCAACAGCGCTTGCGTCAATCACACGACAAGTTATATATCAGGCATCAACGATGACGGCCCCTGCTGTTGCAGTCAATCAGATGAATCGTTTTAATTTTCTGGATCAGTTGTATTACTCCGAGTTCCAGCCGTCGGCAACCTCGGTTTGGCAAGGTAATTTGAAGCGCTATTGGTTGCATAGCACGGATGGGACGAACGCACCATCCAGTTTGATTGTTGCTGATGCAACAGGCGCGGCAGCCCTGAATCCAACGACCCAGTTTTTCTATAACACCGCCCGCAGTTGCTGGGGTATTAGTGGTGCGACAGCCACTTCGTGTCGTTACGACACAGAGGATGGCAATACCGTGCAACTCGGGGGTGAGTTGCAGGTGATGCCCATTGGCCCAGGAACGCAGTCCGCAATCGGTCGTCCCATTTTTGTTACTCGTGATAATTACACAAAGATCAAGGATCCTGTGACAGGATTGCCTGATTCAGGGCATGTGGTGCCCTTGGAAGTTTTACGCCAAGAGCTGGTGAGTGGTAACTATCCGCTGACCACAGCCCAGACATTATTTAATTCACCGGCGCCCGCCGATACCGGCTCACTGAGCAATCTGATGTACTGGATGGAGGGTCTTGATCTTGCAAAATCCAATTTGGCAGGCTCGCCCCCAACCTATATTGGTAATTATTGGATGGGTGACCCGTTTCATTCCGAAGGAGTGTTGATCAATTACGGTTATCAAGGGTGGACTGGAGGGGGAACCTATGGAGGTACGACAAACAGCTCTGCTAATTTGGCGGCTGAGCAGGCTGCTGCTCTTGATCCAAGCAAACAGTATAACTATATTCTTTTTTCCACCAATGGTGGTGATTTACATGCGATTGATGCGTATTCGGGCAAGGAAGCAATGGTATGGGTTCCCGAGGAGGAACTCCCCCTGCAGAATGTGAGCATGGGTTCTCAGTTAGGTACGTCCACGCCATCGACAACAAGCAGCCGTACCTTTGGTCTCGACTCGGTATGGACAGTTTGGCGGCATGATGGCAATGGTGATAACTATATTGATCCAAATAATTTTTCAGGAACTCCGCAAACTGCATTGGCGACTAATGACTGGATGTATGCCTATGGAGGCATGCGCTTGGGTGGAAGTACGATCTACGCTTTGAATCTGTCTGATTTGGATCAGTTTTTCCGCCATCCACCAGGTGGATGGACTAATTACACCGCATCAACCAAACCACCAGTTCAGGTGATGTGGACCATTCAAGGGCCCCTGGCAGGTGGGTATACTCAGGCGCAGGATAGTACAGACAACAATAGCCTTTATGATGTGCCCAATATGGCGACTACCAATGTTCCGGCAAATGGTTCTCCATTTCAGTTTATGGGTCAGTCATGGTCACAGCCCGTTTTGGCAACCATCGCTTGGGGGAGTACAACTCAGAACGTAGTGAATACCAATGGGACCACATCAACTCAGACAATTGATAATCCCAGACAGGTGCTCATTTTTGGTGGTGGATATGATCCACGGGATGAAACAGAGCCTTATGTGCAAAATGGGGCTACCGTTACGCCCACCAAAACCTTTGGACCTAACCTTTATGGACATCAGCTCTATATTGTTGATGCCAAAACAGGAGCTCTCTTGTTTTGGGCTTCGGGTGGTAATCCTGCTGGGGCGACGTCTTCCGAAGCTATACCCACGTTGTCAGTCAAAGGTATGAACTACAGCATTACTGGAAAAGTTCAGGTTGTTGATTGGAATAATGATGGCCTGGCGGATGCAATATATGTCACGGATCTTGGCGGGCAGTTATGGCGATTCGACCTGTCCAATAGTGGTACGAATGGCGGTGCATTTAATAGTTGTTCCGGAAATACGACTTGCTCTGCTCTTTCCTTGGGCGCTGTTCTGCTCATGCAAGATGGTGAGGCGATGCCAAGTGCGGTAGGAAATATGACTGAACAGCGTCGTTTTTTCACAGGAGTCACGGCGGCGTTAATGCAGCGACCAGGAAATAATTTGTACAATAATAATCCAATTTATATTGGTCTGGCTTTTGGTAGTGGCAATGACTCTCATCCGCGCTACATCGGCACCCAAGATCGTCTCTACTTCTTTGAAGATCATACACTTTATGGTGAGTCGACTCTGAATCGCTCCAAGGGTTATACGCCTCCAACAACGCTTGTGGTTGGTTCGACCAACAGTGCTCAGTCGAATATTGTTAATGTGACCAATTATGCATACTCGACATCCAGTACCACAACGACTTCAACTCAAAACTATGCGACCTTGTTTGGTTCGTCTCCATCCACGGCTGTTTTTTATATCAATCTCAGTCAATCTTTGGGTGAGAAGTCGCTGACTATGCCCACCATTTTTAATGGTGTGGTCAATGCCACGACCTATATCCCCGATAATGCAACGGTGGTTACAAATAATACCTGTACTCCCCAAATTGGTACCTCAGATTTCTGGGGCTTTAGTGCCTATGATGGACAGCCTGAATTGGTGGTTAATGGTACAGCTATTCGTGCAGTTGACAACATTGGTGTCGGTGTCACCAATATGAGTTTGATTCTGGATCAGGGGACAGCGGTATATATTGGTGGTGGCAGTTCAGGTGGTGGCAGTTCAGGTGGTGGAGGTACGCGTGTAGGGTCGTCATTGCCAAATCATGGCGTTATGATTCGGCGTTGGTACCAGAAGCATTGAATTTTTTCGAGAGAGGGACTCGTTCAATCTGTCCATGTTGATGGGTTCCTATTCTCGAGAGTGGTTCAGGTGGTGCAACAGGGATTATGGATATGGCACTCAGCTTTGTGCAAATCCATTTACGGGGTATTACGAACGGCATCCTTGTTAGTCAACAGGCTGAAAGTAACGAAGCAGGTACTGTTCCAGGCTAAGGTCTTTCTGCTTTTCTTCAAGACGTTGCTGATCCTCAACTGACTGGATTCGCAGTTGTTCCAGCTGAG
>JAJZUM010000023.1 GCA_021848605.1 Pseudomonadota bacterium
ACCGTCAGGAGATCCTTGTCTCCTCGCCCCGATAAATTAACGACAATACTTTGATCCGCCGACATTGTCGGAGCTAGCTTCATGACCCACGCCAAGGCATGGCTAGATTCAAGTGCCGGAATAATACCCTCCGTTCGTGTCAGGGCACGGAAACCTTCCATGGCTTCATCATCCGTTACGGCCACATACTCGACTCTTTTGATTTCCTTAAGCCAAGCATGTTCCGGACCAACGCCCGGATAGTCAAGACCCGCCGAAATCGAGTGGGTATCCAAAATCTGACCATGCGCATCTTCCATCAAATAGGTCCGGTTGCCGTGCAAGACACCAGGCTGACCAAGACTGAGCGGCGCCGAATGCTTACCTGTCGCAAGTCCAAGTCCTCCGGCTTCAACACCATACATTTGCACACTCTTATCCGCCAAAAAAGGATGGAAAAGCCCAATGGCATTGGAGCCCCCGCCCACACAAGCCACCAGTGCATCCGGCAAAGCTCCTTGACGTTCCAGACATTGGGCCCGGGCTTCTCTTCCAATAACCGCCTGAAAATCGCGCACCATCATGGGATAGGGATGAGGGCCTGCAACGGTACCTATAATATAGAAGGTATCATCCACATGCGTGACCCAGTCGCGCATGGCCTCGTTCAGGGCATCCTTGAGCGTCCGTGATCCTGAGGTAACCGGAACAACCGTTGCCCCTAGCAATTTCATCCGATATACATTCATCGCCTGACGCTGTACATCGTCAGCACCCATGTAGACAACGCACTCAAGCCCAAGACGCGCCGCAATGGTCGCTGTGGCCACACCATGTTGACCTGCTCCAGTTTCAGCAATGATACGTTTCTTGCCAGCGGAGCGGGCCAGTAGCGCCTGACCAATCGTGTTATTGATCTTGTGCGCACCCGTATGGTTCAGATCCTCGCGCTTGAGAAAAATACGTGCACCACCCAGGACCCGGGTCCAGCGTTCACAAAAGTAAAGAGGAGATGGCCTTCCAACATAATGGGTCAAATCTGCATCCAGTTCCTTGAGAAAATCAGGATCATCACGCAGAGCAAGGTAGGTTTGCTCCAGTTCATCCAAAGCAGCCATGAGCGTCTCGGCAACAAAACGTCCGCCATGTACACCAAAATGACCCTGCGCGTCAGGGAACCGGGCATAATCAATATCAGGAAAAACCATGAACACCTCGAACAAATGCTTTAATCAAAGCAGTATCCTTGATTCCGGGCGCAGATTCCACTCCTCCGCTGACATCAACCGCATAAGGGCAGAGATTGCGTACCGCCTCTTCGACATTGTCTGGACGTAAACCACCGGCAAGGATCCATGGTACTCGGATATCTGCCGGGATCTGGGACCAGTCAAAAGGTTTCCCAGTACCACCGAAGGCGAGAGGATCCCAGCGGTCAAAAAGTAACCCTTGTGCTCCCGGATAGTTGTCCATTGCCTTAAAAATATCCGCACCCGATTGAACTGGAACGGACTTGATATATGGCATACCGAACGACTCACAATAAGCCGCTGGCTCATGACCATGAAATTGCAACATGCCCAAAGGAATTTTTGCCAGTACCTGTTCAACAAAAGCCGGGTCTGCATTGACAAACAATCCAACCCAGGTCACAAAAGGACAGCGCACAGCAACAAGTTTGCTGGCCTGATCAATGCCAACATTGCGCTGGCTGCCCTGAAAAAAAACCAGACCAAGCGCATCAACACCCGCCTCAACGGCTGCCTGGACATCGTCAATTCGGGTAAGCCCACAAATCTTGATCCTCGTCCGCACGCAAACCTCTTCAGCATCAGCTTTACGGAATGGCTACCATCTTATCACAACTTAGAGCGAACAAAACTTTCTCCCAGACGAGCTGGATGCTCCCAGAGGAGCAGAACGGAAGTATGAAACATCGACAGCGGGCGTGGATATTCAAGCCCGTAAGACAGGATCGCAAACTTGCCAAGTAAAATTCGTGAATGCTCGTAAAAATTTATTTCATGAACTATGGAAGTCCGCTTTGCTCAGTGATAGAATTGCTCTCGCCGATGTTACGGGTATCAAGCTGGCCTTCGGGTCTCGCTTGCGGTTCTGCTGCTTTTTCGTGGTACCCGGCTAGGTTAACGTTAACAGGTAATTTGAGAGACTTTACATCATGCAGATCAAGAAGATTGCAATCTCCGCCGCTATTGTTGCTACGTTGGCCATGGCTGGCTGCGCTAAGAAAGACGACGCAGCTGCTCCTGCTGCTGACGCTTCCGCTCCAGCTCCTGCTGCTGACGCTGGTGCTGCCGCTCCTGCCGCTGCTCCTGCCGCTGCTCCTGCCGCTGCTCCTGCTGCTGCTGCTGCTCCTGCTGCTGCTCCTGCTGCTGCTTCGAACGCTGCTCCTGCTGCTGACGCTGGTGCTGCTGCTCCTGCCGCCGCTCCTGCTGCTGCCGAGCCTGCTGCTGCCCCTGCTGCTCCCAAGTAATTCTTGTAATTACGGAAGCTGTAGAACAAAAAAAGGGCCTCGTGCCCTTTTTTTGTTTATGCTCCAGTTATCCAACCTACCCTACTTAATATATCTGTCATTCAGCATGCCCCTCTGATCATGCTAAGCTTTGGGCATTGTATTCATGGATCGTTGTCATGATGTTCAGACAGCTGGTGACCAAGGCTTTTTCAACGCTCTTTTTGCTTTTGTCCGTGTTTGGCAACGCTGCTCCACTTGATGGGAGCACACCCCAAACACCCGGGCTTGTCAGCCAACTCAACAAAATGGCCGAACAAAGCATTGATTTGTCTGGAAAAGAATCGAATAATATTTCCATTCAGAGTGAATTTGAAGGAGATCTTTCCTGGCAAGAACAATGTCCTCACTGGACGATTGAACACTCAGGATCAGGAATGCTACTCGGGCGCATCACAATCCATCTGAACTGTGGCCATAGCAAAATCCAGCGCTGGGTCCCAGCCCTGATCAAGGCTTCTGCTCACGTTGTGGTCATTAAGACTCCCATACGCAATGGCGATACAATTCCTGCTGAAAGCCTCGGACTTGAATCCCGGGAGATTACCTGGCTCCATGGCAATTTTTTCCTGCACATCGCTGACGTTGCGGGCGCAACTGCACGCCGGTCCCTGAACTCGGGCATGCTTGTTGGACCAAACGATCTTGCCCCCCCTATGCTCGTGCGACGTGGCGACCAGGTTATGATTGAAGCAGTTGCCGGAAATTTGACGGTTTCCGATGTAGGTATTGCCCTTAATGACGCCGCACGTGGAGAATCCGTACGTGTCCAGCACACGGATACAGGAAAAATAGTTCAAGGGTATGCTGTTGACCACGATGTGGTGCGTATTTCTCTTTGAAATTTGACTCAAGTTTTTTGATAACTGGTCGCTAAAAAAGTTAAGACGCTTCAGAGGTTTTTCCTCTGACCAAGACATTGAGGTACAGCAATCATGGTCATTGATATTGGTTCGCAGGGAAGAAAGCCCACCGTTCCTGCGAATACCAGCCAAAATGCGGGCAACAGCAAGGTTAATACACCTCCTGCATCCTCAGCAGTGCCTCCTCCAGCCGTTGCGAACCAGACCCCTGCACCTGCCGTTGAAACAGGCGTATCGATCAGCCAAGAAGCACAAGTCATGCAGAAGCTGGCGCAACAACTAAAGGACCCCCCTGTTCAGCAGGGCAAAGTTGCTCAACTCAAGCAGGCGATCGCCAACCGCACTTATACCATCAACCCAGAACGCATTGCCCAGAAGCTTCTGCTTGCGGATGAATATTCACCGCCTACCTGATCAGGCACAAATATTGCTTCGTGATCTTTTAAAATCCAGAAGACGGAGGCAATCATGAACGTTCCTCATCCCCTCAAAACGCTCTGTGAGCAGGCAACGCTGCTCATGGACCTTTTACTGCGCGAACGTCAAACGCTTGTGCATAATGATCTTGCTATGTTGGCAGAGATCACAGAACGCAAGGAGTCCTGTATTGCGCAACTGATTGAGCGTGAACTTGAACTCAAGGACCTGCTTTCGCGCTCTGGCCTCAGTGAAAAACCGGAAGACATGCCTGTGTGGCTGGAGCGACAACGTTTTGCCATCACACCCTGGTACCAGCTTCGTGCAACTCTTGGCGTTATTCGCGACCTTAACAGCGTCAACGGCAGTATCATCAGTCGGGCAGAACGCAATACCCACCGCCTGCTGGAAATTCTGACCGGCCAACCTTCGGTCACAACCTATCGACATAATGGACTACACTCTCAGAAAAGCATGACTCGCACCTATGGCTGTGCATGATGAGGCGTCAAGGGAGCCAATGTGTTTTTCTGGAAGAAGAAAGAGGAAAAAAAATCCAGCCCTGAATTGGCATTACTCCAATCCATTTGCAGTGCCCGTTCAGTGATCACCGTCACTTCTGGCGAACTGCACGGCAGTTCGATGCTGTTGGAAATCCGTCCCGATACCATCCTGATTGACACCCTGGCTCCTGAATCCCTACAAAACGAATTCAGGCAAGGTCAACATCTGCTCATTCAAGGCAAACACAACGGTATTCGTTGGCACTTCCAGAGCCGATTTCTGGGTACGGAATCAGACACGGATCATAGCCTTCTTCCCCTTTTAGCCATCCCTCGCAAAATCAGTTATGACCAGCAACGGCAAGAATTTCGGGTCAACATCAAGTCCAGCATTAATGCCCAAGCACGTTTTTCCCGCGCATTGAGTGGAAACCAAATTTGCTCATTAATTGACCTGTCACCCAGTGGTTTTCGCGCTTCCCTAAGTGGCATTCTTGCTGATCTGGGCGTGGGTGAACCCCTGCACGGGGGAGTACTGATGCTACCGCGCTATGGTAACATTTCCTTTGAAGCCATCTTGCGTAACTTTCATCATGACCGACGCCGAAACCAAACCATACTTGGTGTCCAATTTTCAGCTAAACTTGCGGAACAGGATCAGAAGATTCTGCAACGATTCTTGCTGGATATGCAGCGTGAACACCAACGAACCGCATCAGAGTAATCCACATGTCTGACTTTTCCTCAGGTTGCATGGCCTGTCAGCTACCCCATGAGCAAGCCTTCGATTTCACCATGGCTTTTCAGCCGATTGTTGATGTGTCCAGGCAATCCATTTTTGCTTTTGAAGCACTGGTACGGGGACTGGAAGGTCAACCAGCAGGTTCCATTTTGGCACAGGTTGGTCCACATAACCGCTACTGGTTTGATCAGACTTGCCGCACAAAAGCCATTCAACTGGCATCGGGGCTTGGACTACCGGGTTACACAAATACCCTGCTTTCCATCAATTTTTTGCCTAATGCCGTGTACCAGCCAAAAGCATGTATTCGTGCCACCCTCGAGGCTGCCCATAGCTGCCAGTTTCCGACCAACCGAATCATGTTTGAGGTTACCGAAGGCGAGAAAATCGAACATCCTGAACATTTGTCATCGATTTTCACTGAATACATGCGTCAGGGCTTTACCACTGCCATGGATGATTTTGGTGCTGGATATTCTGGCTTAAATCTTTTGGCAACATTTCAGCCGCAGGTCCTCAAAATCGATATGGAACTGACCCGATCGATTGACAGCCACAAAACACGCCGCATCATTGTGGAAGGCATTGTTTTGGTGGCAGAACGCCTAGGCATTCAGGTCATTGCCGAAGGCATTGAAACACCTGGAGAACGGGACTGCCTGATCGATCTTGGCATCCCCCTGCAACAGGGCTTCCTGTTTGCCCGTCCGGGCCTCCAACAACTTCCTGACCCCAGGTTCTGAGACCATGCCGGGCCAACCTCGCCTTGCCTTACTCCTGTCCGGAGGTGGAGCCCGTGCGGCCTATCAGGTCGGGGTGCTCAAGGCTATTACCGAATTTCTACCCCCAGGGAGTACTTCTCCCTTTCGCATCATCTGTGGAACCTCAGCCGGTGGCATCAATGCAGCAGGTTTGGCCACCCATTCTGACCAATTGGGCAAAGGCATCCGTTATCTTGAAGAAATATGGGGTAATTTCAAAACAAACCAGGTCTATCGCACTGATCTCCCTGGCGTACTTGCCTGCGCACTTCGCTTTATTGGCACTCTGATCCTGGGTCGAATGGGACGCAGTCAGGCGGTTTCTCTGCTTGATAACCGCCCACTCAGGCAACTTTTGCATGAACATCTGAATCTGAACCGCCTTCAGGAGATGCTGGATCAAGGCTATCTTGATGCCTTGGCTATTACGGCCTCGGGCTACAGTTCCGGCGAATCCGTCAGCTTTTTTCAAGGTGCACCTCACCTGGACGGATGGCAACGTTCGCGACGCATTGGCATGCGCACTCGTCTTGATGTCGAGCATTTGATGGCGTCGGCTGCAATTCCAATTATTTTTCCGGCCGTACGCATCAACAGGGAATACTTCGGAGACGGTGCTGTACGCCAGCTCGCACCCGTCAGCCCCGCCCTGCATCTGGGCGCTGACCGCGTACTGGTTATTGGTGTGGGAAGCCAGAACAAGCGCAAAACACGCGAACAGGTAAGCCAGTCCCCGAGTTTGGCGCAAGTTGTCGGTCACGTCATGGCCAGTTCTTTCGTCGATGCCCTTGAAGCAGACCTTGAACGTCTCAATCGCGTCAACCATACGATCAGTCTTATTCCAGAGGATATACGACATAAAGAAGGGTTCAGCCTTAAGCCCGTTCAAGTATTCAGCATTTCACCCCCATCTCAGGTTATTGAAACCATGGCCTTGCGGCATGTGGCTGCACTGCCTGCCAGCATACGCATGTTCGTTACCGGTTCTGGCGCGACCCGCCGTTCAGGCGCAGGGGTACTCAGTTATCTGCTTTTTGAGGCAGAATACTGCCAGGCACTCATCGAACTGGGGTACATTGATGCCACAAGTCATAAGACGCAACTCCTCGAATTTCTTGGATATGGACCACAAGCGGATCGTACGTCGCCTCAGCTTGATGCTGCTCCTCGCCAGACCATGGCTGGCACAGGCAACACCTGAATCTTTTTGTGCCGGAAATGATGTTCTGCTCCATGCCCTTGGGCAAGGCGTTGAGGCGCGCGTTCTGATAGACGCCCCCATAACCGCAGTTTATCACCTGTTGGCATCAAGACCGGTTCTTCCAGGGCGGGATCGACATCTTTTGTTGCGTGCTGAACCCCTCAAGCCAGGCCACAGCGATGATTACAAAGTTACTGCCACCATTCCGCTCCCCATATGGCACGTACAGATTTCCATGAATATGAAGCAGCAAACGCTGCTTCAGGACCTACCCCACCAGCATGTCCTGTGGCAACAACAACAGGTCTCCGGGGACATGGCGGTGTATGACAGCCAAACTGAGCTGTTCGGAGTAGACCCAACCCACACCCTAATCATCTATCGGGTCACGATCAAACCAGACCCAAATTTCTGGCTACTGAGACTTTTGCCCCACGGACTTCATACCTTAGTCAATTTTTTGCCCTGGTTCACTGCCGCTGGCTTTGCCTTTAATCTTCAGGAGCACTGGCCCTCTTTGGCAACCACTCCTGCAGCCTGCAGCCCCCCCCCTGGGTGGGTACGGATTCGACGTCAGCCATCTGCAGTCGACTCATGGTTCACCTGGCTTTATCCGCTACCACTCAGCCAAAGTCAAAGACGGCTGAGCCAGCTACAGCGCTACCATGAATTTTTGCCTGCCGTACAAAAAGTGACCGTTCAACGTCGAGGCAACGATTTATACAGTGCGTGGACCCTGACGGATCATCTCGGACCCTTTACCTTACACCATAATGATCTGCTCCATGTTCGTCTCAACCCAGGCAACTGGCTGTATTGGGGCGAAGATGCCGGACACCACCGACTGTCCGGACAATGGATCATGCAGACCAGTTCATCGGGACAAACCTGGAGTCAGCTCTCGATTCATTGTCCCGAGCGTTCCCCAGACTGGGTCAGTGGTTGGTTGAACTACATGCCCTACCCAAGAAGTTCCGCAGAACTGCTTGGTGGTCTGCTCCTTATGGAACGCAGCACTCAGTGGCTCAACTCCGGAAACCGGCCGAATCAAAAAAGCTCCACTCCTCCTTTAGCCAGGCATACAAAATCGGCGCCATAACCACGCCCGCCAATCCAAGTATGCGCTCCAACACCACCATAGCCAGCAACATTTCCCAGGCACGGGCATGAATCCGAGTTCCCATGATCCGAGCATTGATAAAGTACTCCAGCTTGTGAATGGAAAGCAAAAATCCAAGGGAGACCAATGAGAGTGTCAGGGAAATGCTCAGGCTAAGCAGAAGGATCAGGCTGTTGGAAATCAGGTTTCCAAAAATCGGAATCATCCCACCCACAAAAGTTACAAGAATGATCGTCTTGGCAAAAGGTAACTGAATGCCAGCCAATGGCAAAGCCACCATCAGATAAACCGTGGTAAAGCCGGTGTTGATCAGAGCAATACGTACCTGGGCATGGGCAATACGACTAAAGCAGCTGCGCAGCTGCTGACACTGAATCAATAGCCCTCGAGAACGTCGGCCTGATTGACTCTTCGGTATCGACCAGCGTCCATCCAGCGACATCAGTACCCCAATCAAAAGACCAAGCAATAAATACCCCATATGCCGCAATGTCCCAATGCCCCATGCACCAATTTCTCCCGCATGACTTCCAACCCCCTTGGCCATCAATCCTGCCACTTCACTGGGTGCGGGCAGGTAAACAGCAAGATTCAGGGGCAACCGTGCGCGAAATGTCTCCAGAATAAGGCGTACATGCTGCACTAGCGCACCGAGCCGATCTGAGTGATCGAGAAATGCATTAATCGCAGCCAGAAAGAGTAAGGTCAACAAAAGCGCAATCGACAGTAAAAAAGCAAAACCCAATGTTCCTTTGGCGCGTAAACGTCCAATCCGGCTTTCCTGCAATCGCTGCATGACGGAATATGATAATAACAGAGCCAGCAAAAGGACCGTCAGCCCACCTGCCACGGCAACAAATGTGCCGGCAAATACCAATCCAAAGTAAATAAACCGTTCACGGGCATCAGGATATCCGATGGGTTCCATATACATGCGACTCCAAAACTTCAGAATCGCAGTGTACCTCCAAGATTGGCAATGCCCAAGCAAAACCGTATGTGCTAGGATCAACGTATGGATCCGATTGAATCAATACTCGCCAGTGTTTTTGGCTTTCACCAGTTCCGCGGCTTGCAGGAGCAGGTAATTCGCCACGTCTTTGCAGGAGGTAATGCCCTGGTCTTGATGCCTACCGGTGGGGGCAAATCACTCTGCTATCAGATTCCCGCTCTGGTGCGAACCGGCACAGCCATCGTCATTTCACCTCTGCTGGCGCTCATGCATAACCAGGTCGATGTGTTGAACCAGCGAGACATTGCTGCGGTCAGTCTTGATTCCAGTCAGGACGAGCAGCAGATGCGGGCTATTGAGCAACGGGTTCTGGCTGGGCAATACAAACTTCTTTATGTTGCGCCCGAGCGACTTTTGCAGCCCGGATTCATACAGCTGCTGCGTACGCTCCATGAACGTCATGGTATTGCCCTGTTTGCTATCGATGAAGCACACTGCATCGCCCAGTGGGGGCATGATTTTCGTCCTGAATATCAGCGGTTGAGTATTCTGCATCAATGTTTTGCCCAAATTCCCCGTATTGCCTTGACAGCGACTGCTGACCTCCTGACCCAGAAAGAAATTCTGCAAGGCCTTGCCATCAGCGAACAAGAGCGTTTTGTGGCCAGTTTTGTGCGACCCAATCTGGCCTACGCACTTTCGGATCGCCCGCACGCTTATCGCCATCTGAGTGACTTTATCCGCAAGCAACCGAAACCCTCCGGTATCATTTACGCGTCAACCCGCTCCGAGGTTGAACGTCTCTATCGCCAACTGCGTATTTTGGGAATGCCTGCCCTGTGTTACCACGCCGGCATGAGTCATAACGAACGACAAAGTGCTTATCGTGCTTTCATGGATCATGACCAAGTCATCATGATCGCCACCGTAGCCTTTGGCATGGGCATCGACAAAAGGAATCTACGTTTCGTCTTGCATCACGGGCTACCACGCAGTCTGGAAGCGTACTATCAGGAAACCGGTCGAGCCGGGCGTGATGGTGCTTTTGCATCGGCCCATCTCTGGTTCAACACCCACGATGCCTTGCTACTGCAACAACGACTGGGGATTGGTCAATCTGCCGATAACGCGCACCACCAGAATCGTGTTAGCACCTTGCTGCATTTTACCGTGCATCCCGAGTGCCGACGTGTCAATCTGTTGCGTCACCTTGGCGAAAACAGCTTACCATGCGGAATTTGCGATCATTGCCGCAACCCTCCCACCGCCCTGGATGCCACCGAAGCTGCACAAAAAATGCTTTCCTGCATCTACCGAAGTGGTCAGCGTTTTGGCGCCCGTCACCTGATCAACATCATCCTTGGCATCAGGACACCCGCCATAGGTTCCTACGGCCATGATCGTTTGAGTACCTTTGCGATCGGAAAGGACTGGCCGCCCTATTACTGGAATTTGTTGCTTCGCCAATTACTCGCCGAGGGCTTTATTCTCGGGAATGCCGACCAGCCCGGATTGGCACTGACGACCAGAAGTCGGGAAATTCTCTTTGATAGAAAAGCATTTATCCTGCATATCCCCGGAGACTCTGCAGTCAGTACGGCAACACATACGCCTCTGTTGCAGGCGTTAAATGCGTGGCGTGCATCAACCGCCCATCGACTCAACGTACCCGAAAATGCCATTCTTGAAGATCAAAGTTTGATTGAACTGGCTCGCCTCAAACCCTCGGCCGAGGATGAACTCCATGTGATCAGCGGCCTAGGCCTCCAACAAACACAGCGCTTCGGCGCTCAACTTCTTAAGGTCATTGCCTCATGCGCATCTTCCTAGACGCCGACGCCTGCCCCGTTGTCCTGCGTGACATTCTGCTGCGCGCTGTCGATCGTACTCAACAGGCCCTACTGATTGTTGCCAATCACGCCATCTATTTGCCACCGCGTCCCTGGATACAACGCATACAGGTTGATGCCAGTCCCGATGCCGCAGACCATTATATTGCCGAAAAAATTACTGCCGGAGAGCTCACCCTCACTGCTGATGTTCCGCTTGCGGCACGCGTGATCAGCAAAGGCGCTTTTGTACTAAATTTTCACGGTGAATGGATTGATGCTGAACGTATTGGAGAGCGTCTCGCCACCCGCAATCTGATGCATGAATTACGTTCCGCTGGGATAGCCAGCAGTCACAACAGCGGCCCAGGCAACCGTGAACGCCAACGCTTTGCCGCACAACTGGATCGCTTTATCCAGCAGACAGGGGCCTCTTCGGACTGATACCATTTCTTAGTTGCCTCATAAGACGTTTCTGAATACGCCGCATCTGTCGGGGGGTGTAGAGTCCCGGGCCAGATGGGGCATAAAATACCGATTCAAGAATATGCAGATAGTCCATGAACTCGGGTTGCAACTGTGGGAACTGCCGGAGCAGACGTCTGATCAGGGCGCGAGGTGATTCCGAAGGGTGTGGCGGGGGCTGAACCAGAGAGTCCAGATTTTGAAGAAAATCGTGGTACAGTGCACGCCATGGATCGCGCCGAACTCGATTTCGAGCCATTAACCCCAATACCAGAGCAACAAAAAAAACTGTTCCGGTCACAAGACCTGCCAATCTTCTTTGTTGCTGGCTCCATCCGGATGGCCCAGGAATTTGTACATGCTGATTGTCAAACTGAACCACCTGCAATTCCCAGGCACGATCAAGGCGATCTGCCCGCAGCTGGATGGCATAACGCACCCTGAATGCTTCCAGAGCCCACCAACTCTGTGCACCTTTAGACCAGTAGCGTGATTCTTCAGCAATCTGTACCGCACCTTTGCTAAGCCGATCCGGCGCGACCACAGCCGTCGGATCAATACGCCTCCATCCCTCACCAGGCATCCATGCTTCTACCCAAGCATGGGCATCCATCTGTCGAACCACAAGATCGTTTGGATGACCAGCCATCGTCTGCCCACCAAGGTAACCCACCACCACCCGGGCCGGTATGCCACCAGCACGCAAAAGCACAGCCATAGCTGATGCAAAATGTTCACAGAAACCTCGACGGCTATGAAAAAGAAAATCATCGACCTCGGGGGCCTTTAACAACGGCGGCTGCAGGGTGTACACAAACGAATCATGAAAATACCTGAGTATCTGAGCCAGATAGGCCTGATCCGATGGAAACGCCCGCCTCCAGCTCTGAGCCAACGCCACCGTCCTTGGTAACGCACCCTCAGGAAGTTCAAGATCAGCATCAGGCGGATCCAGCTTTGCATCGGCACTCTTGAGCACCAAGCGACTAAGCAATTGGCGAGGCCTGAGCGCCTGATCAACATCACTCGCACGCAGCAAACCGTCCGCTGTATGCACTAATCCATCCGGCTCAACCTGGACCACTTGCCCCAACACCGGAATCCACGCCATACCGGTCGCCAGATGATCCAGACGATAATGATACAAAACACCCTCTAACCTAGTCTCAACATGGCCTTGCGGAGCAGGCTCAGGATCAGCTTCATCGCGAACCTGAGTGGACGGTCTGCGCGACCAGGTTTGACCATCAAAACCATCGAGTACCAACACCCGATAGTAGCGTTGATCCTGAGGAGGAACTAAATCAGAAAAATGCACTTTGAAGGCTGTTTGCAGCGATGTAGCAAGATGATCCAGACTTCCCGGACTAAGCGTGTCACTCAAACCTTCAACGGCTTCATGAGGTGCTGAAACCGCCCACAGGGGTGGTATGCGGGGAAAAAGCACAAAAAACAGGACCGCGAGTGGTGCTGACTGCAGCAGCAATTTTCCAGCCAGAAACCAGTGGGGTTTTGCCGAACCTGACTGTGGGCATACCAGCACAGCAAGTAACATGACCGTTACCATAAGGGCATACAAGACCGACCAAATACTGTGACGAAATAAAAACCCACAACCCACAACAAACAATCCGACCATGACATCAGCATACAGATCTTTGCGGGTGCGCGTTTCAAGGATTTTCAACATCATCAGCAACACCAGTACCGCCACACCCATATCGGTACCTTGCCAATGCCCAAAAAAATGTTCGAGTTGCAGCAGATCAACCGGCAAAATAATGGCTGACAGTGTCATAAGCGGTAGGACTGACCAAGGCCCAGCCAAACGCAGCAACAGCAACACGCTTAATAATGCGCTTTGCCAGAACGGCCATTCGCCCTGAAAAGGCAGAACCAGCACAAAGACACATACGAGCAAGGGCCAAAGCCACATCCGTTCGTTTGTGTCTATAACCTTGATGTTTGATGCAGTGCGCTGCTCCATGACATGTACGTCCCAACTTCCAACCTGAAAAGTCCTCATCCCGGATTTTAGACAAGCGTACACAGGCCTGATTATCGAAGCATAGCATGGTGGTGTGCTCATCCATAATTTCGTGCAGGTCCATAAAGACAGGCAATGCTTTGCTCGTCCAATGCACGGGCAATAGTGCACCACCGGCGCTGGTAGAGGGTTCTCAGTTCCGAGGCCATCGGCCCAGGCCTGCCTCTGAACCCATTTGGGTCTACGGAAATGACGGGGTTTTAAGCACAAACTGATAACATTGATCCATCAACACATTGAAAATCCGGGTCTGTAGTTGGGACGACCACTTCAGGAAAAAATAATTCTGGGGATGAAACATCATCCTGCTTGTAGCCTGATCATGCCCCATACTGCATGGCTGATCCAGACCGATTGCAGTATGATTCAGCATCAACGTGTGAAGGAGCGCCATCCATGATCAAGGTCCACCACCTGAACTGCGGTTCACTCTGCCCTTTTGGCCGTCTGTGGCTGAATGGCGATGGCCATTGGTCAGAACGGGCTCAGCTGTGTTGCCACTGCCTTCTCATCGAAACCGGACATGGACTGGTTCTGGTTGATACGGGACTGGGACGCAAAGATCTGCACCAGCCGTATATGCGATTGGGAATACTTTCCCATTTAGCTTTGGCACCTGAAGACCGACCCGAACTGACCGCCATTGCCCAAATCGAAGCATTGGGTTTTTCGGCCAGGGATGTGCGGCATATACTGCTCACGCACCTTGATCTTGATCATGCCGGAGGGCTGTCTGATTTTCCTGAAGCAGAAGTCCACATCCACCGCAGTGAATGGCAAGCAGCCATGCACCCATCCCTGCACGATCGTGGCCGATATCGTGCCCCACAATGGGCGCATCGGCCTCGATGGACCTTGCATGAAACCGGTGGCGATCGGTGGCGTGGCCTGCAAAGCATCCAGGCCATACCGGGAACGAATGACCAGATCCTGCTCATTCCCTTGCATGGTCACACTCAGGGACATTGCGGCATCGCCGTTGATTGCGGGTCTGGATGGTTATTGCATGCCGGAGATGCCTATTTTCACCGTGATGAATTGCAAACTCCAGCACAGTGTCCAGTTGGTCTTGATATCCTGCAACGACTAATGCAAACTGATTCCCAGGCACGCCTGCACAATCAGGCACGCCTTCGCCAGTTAAACGCCCAGCACCAGGACCTGAAAATATTCTGTGCTCATGATACGTTTGAACTGCGACAGGCTCAGCACGGGCCTCAACCCGACTAAGCCAGGCACAAAACATGGGTGGTCCATGGAACGGTCTTGCTAATCGCCAATACTGACATCAACCTGATCCGGGTTTGATGAGGATGCGACTCGCCTGATGCGCATATGTACCCGTGAAGGCGACAAACCACGAGCCAAAAGATAGGCATGAATGGCATCCAGCCGTTCACGGGTCAAGTTGAATTGATCCGGCGTAGCATCTTCCTCTATGAGCAGCGACATGGTTCGCCCCTCACCCTGACGGATTTCCCACTCTTTCACCATCGACTCCATGTCATCCTGAAGCGCCTTGCTGATGTTGGGTTTGCCCGGAGCAAACATCAGGGTCAGATGCTTCGAAAGTGACTTACCGTTGTGCCCCCGGGTTACATCCAAGGCATGACGAGAAGATTCATGGTGTTTCAACCAATCCTGATAGGGGCTTTGAACTGAAGGTTTGTCCTTATCGATCGGGTCATGAGTATCATGCATGCCCTTACCTGTACCTGTCTTGGCTTGATCGGTTGACGGGGCTTTCTTCAGTTTTGCTTTTGTGGGCTTTTGATGGACATGCACAACAGTTTTTTTAGGTTTCTCCGCAACAAGCTGTAATTGGCAGGAACGGAATTCCTGGAGTGCCGCCTGAAGACGAACCGGTTGCAGAACCAGTTGCAAGGGCTCGGGATGACCCACTTTGGCCAGAGGCAGCATGACTTGCCAACCCTCGGAGAGTGCTTGCAGGACTGCTTCGGCCCCATCAGCCTGATAGACACGCTGCGATTCGGTGGCGCGAACCAATTGCAAGCTGATTTGGCTTTGTTCCGGCTTCTGAGCTGCTCTCCATGGAGGCGTTACCAGCAGTGCTGCAACACGACTGGAGGCCAGGGCCAAGCCGGTTTCCAGTTGCAGTTGCAGCGGATGGGCAGGCAGAGCAAGCAGTCGCACCTTGCCAAAATCGTTAATTACCTGCTCAAGACCGCATCGATGCAGGGTGGTCTGGGCTGTCCAACTGGCGATATCCTCCCGCTGCCTGATTTGTTCCGCCCACAAAAGCCCGCTCATACCTGCCAGGCCAAGCAACAACAAGATACTTCGTTTGATGATAACCAATGTATCCCTACCTATTCTTTGCGCATTGCCCGTCTCAGGCATAAACGGCATAATGCCCTTTTGCCAACATTCTGGAAATCCGCATGGCTTTGACCCTGACAATAATGGCTCCGGATGATGCGCATCTGCATCTTCGAGATGGCGCATCACTTCTGTATACCGTAGCTGCCTCCGCTCAATCCTTCAAGCGCGCCGTGGTCATGCCCAATCTGGTGCCACCCATTACCAGTGTCGACGCAGCCGGCGCCTATCGGGATCGGATCCTGCAAGCCCTTCCGCAAGGGACCTCTTTCACTCCACTGATGACCTTGTATCTCACGGACCAGACAACACCAGAGACCATAGATACCGTCGCCGCATCTGGATTTGTGCGTGCTATCAAACTCTACCCAGCCGGAGCAACTACCAACGCCCATGCCGGAGTTACCCAACTGGAACGGTTGATGCCTGTTCTTGAACGCATGACCTATCATCAAATTCCCTTATTAATGCATGGCGAAGTGACTGACCCTCTCGTTGACATCTTCGACCGCGAAGCTGTCTTCATTGAACGGGTTCTGGCGCCCCTGCGCGGTGTGCTACCTGAACTACCCATGGTGCTGGAACATATCACTACCGCCGATGCAGTGGCATTCTGTCGGGCTCAATCAGGACGTTTTGCGGCCACCGTCACCCCGCAACACTTGCTGTATCAGCGTAACGACATGCTGGTTGGCGGTATTCGTCCCCATCTGTACTGCCTACCCATCCTGAAACGACGTCATGACCAGGAAGCCCTGGTTCAAGCCGTTGTATCGGGGGACTCACGGTTTTTCCTTGGCACCGACAGTGCCCCACATGCCCGCCACAGCAAAGAAGCAGCCTGCGGATGTGCAGGTGTCTTTAATGCACCTGTTGCCATGGAGGTCTATGCCCATGTTTTCGAAGAGCAAAATGCCCTTGACCGGCTTGAGAACTTCAGCAGCCGTTTTGCGGCCGACTTTTACCAAATGCCCCACAACACGGACACCCTGACACTGATTCGTGAACCGTGGGTGGTGCCCGAACAAATGAGCTATGGCACGCAAGGAAGCCTCATTCCCTTGCTTGCCGGGCAACAACTGAACTGGAAAGTGCATCATGGCTGATCATCTTTTGCATGAACGTTTCCGAGGGTTTATGCCTGTGGTGATCGATGTCGAGACAGCCGGTTTCGACTCAAGCCGTCACGCCCTCCTTGAAATTGCCGCCGTTACTATCAATTTTGATGAACATGGAAAAGTGGCCGCGCAAGAGCGTTATCATGCCCACATCATCCCATTTGAAGGTTCTGAGCTCGATCCTGCCGCATTGGCATTTAACCGCATAGATCCTTTTCATCCGCTGCGTGGGGCCCAGGCCGAGGGTACTGCTCTACGTCATCTGTTCGAACAACTGCGCAAAAAACAAAAATCGCTGCACTGCAGCCGCTGCATTCTGGTTGGACATAATGCCCATTTTGATCTTGGATTTGTCAATGCAGCTATTGAGCGTAATGCCTTGAAAAACCAGTCGCCACTGCATCCTTTTTCTGTGTTCGATACCGTAAGTCTTTCCGGCTTGATGCTTGGACAAACCGTTCTGGCCCGAGCCTGCAAAGCAGCCGGTTTAGGATTTGAACCCAGTCAAGCCCACTCAGCCCTTTATGATGCTGAAAAAACAGCCGAGTTGTTCTGCCATATTGTCAATCAGATTGAACCTCATCGAACCTTTGTCGCAGGACTATGAATGGACGGTTCAGTCGCCCGATTCAGACCAGGAACGTCGATGCTGTAAAGCTTGTGCCAAGGTGCGCTCATCGACGTGATCCAGGCCACCACCCACCGGAATCCCCCGAGCCAGACGGGTTATTTTCAACCCACGCTGTTTGGCCATCTCGGCCAGATAGAAGGCCGTAGCCTCACCTTCCAGATCAGAGGGGGTAGCCAAAACAAGTTCCTGAAGGGAACGATCCTGGATTCTAGTTTTGAAGTCAGGAATACCCACTTCCTGAGGTCCTCGTCCAGCCAGTGGTGACATGGAACCAGCCAGCACAAAATACAGACCTTGGTAGCCTCCGCTCTGCTCCAAAGCCAAGACATCCATGGGCGAGGCAACCACACAAAGCTGCCCGGAATCGCGGCTGGTATCTGCACAAATCGTACAAAGATCAGTATCGCTAAAAATGCGACATCGACGGCAATAAGCAACTCGCTGCATGGCCCGTTCCAGTACCTGCGCCAGGCGCAAACCACCCTCACGTTGTTGCTGCAACAAATACAGTGCACAACGCTGAGCAGACTTAGGCCCCATGCCCGGTAACACACGCAGTGCTTTCACCAGTTCTTCGACCAACGGACTGATCGACAACACATCACCTCATAACTTGAATCCAGGAGGAAACATACCTTGAGGCAAAACACCCGCCAAACCTGCGGCAGATGTTTCTTCCTGCAAACGGGTCACCTTGCGAACGGCATCATTGAATGCTGCCGTAAGAAGATCCTCGAGAAAAGCCTTATCTTCCCGCAACACTTCATCATCAAGCCGCACACTGCGCACATCATACAAGCCCGTCATCACCACACGAACGAGACCCGCTCCAGAACTGCCTTCCAGTTCACGTGCAGCAAGTGTTGCCTGTCGTTCCTGAATGTTCTTTTGCATCTGTTCCTGCAAGCGGCCAGCCTGCTTCAACATTTCTTGAAAATCCACACCTAATCCCTCCCAAACTTATTCTTCCTACCTTCGCAGAAGGCTCGGCAAAAGGCAAGATATCCAAACCCATCTCGATCAAATATGGTTACACTTTCCATGCGAAATGACATGCACGCAAACACATACTCACACATAATGTACTTGTTGATGTTTCGATGTTGGGAGATACGCCATGATGCTTAGCAATCTTGATAACGGCAATGCCCCTATCACATTGGTTTGCCCCATGAACCTTGGTTTGGGTGACATTTGCATTGTGGATGAAAATGGCCAAGAGACCCCTCTTACAGAAGACATGATTGTACGTGCCTTTGAGGACATTCTTGAACATAGCGAAGACCGTTTCCAGAACGCCGCTTAAAGGCGGCTTCTTACCCTTATCTTCCTTATCTACTCTACCTCCCCGGCCAGCTTCATGCTTTGATCATTTCTTTTTTGTAAATATCAACGTAGCCGAGATAAAGCGCATGGATGAATTATCCAAAATCACTCGTTCGCGCCGCGTTGAGCGCCAAGTACGCGGTCTGCCAACCCAAGACGGTGATGGTGTTCGCCTAACCCGAATCCTGACCGCGAACGAGCAACAGCGTCTTGATCCCTTCTTGATGATTGACCTGTTTGGCAGTGACGAACCTTTAGACTATATCGGTGGCTTTCCCGATCATCCCCACCGTGGTTTTGAAACCATAACATACATGTTAGCCGGCAGGATGCGGCATCGTGATCACTTAGGAAACGAAGGGTTGTTGCAGGCAGGAGATGTTCAGTGGATGACCGCAGGTCGAGGAATCATTCACTCAGAAATGCCAGAACAGCTTGAAGGACTAATGCGCGGTTTCCAGATCTGGCTCAACCTGCCCTCTCACCTAAAAATGAACACCGCTTCCTACCAGGACATTCGTTGTACGGATATCCCCCGTCATGTTGCAAATTCCGGGATGGAGGTACGTATCATTGCCGGTTCATGGGCTCATCACACCGGGATCATTCAACGTCCGCACACCCTGCCACTAATGCTTGATGTGCACCTACAACCAGGAAATTGCATCGATATTCCTGTTCCAGCAGAACACAATGCCTTGGTCATTCCTTATGAAGGGAACGCTTTGATTGAGGACGTTGAAGTGGCTTGCGCCCATATGGCCATACTAAGCCAAGAGGGTGATGGTGTACGCCTGCTCGCAGATCGGCAGCCTCTCAAGGCGCTGATGCTCGCTGGTCAACCGCTGCATGAACCGATTGTCCAGTACGGACCATTCGTCATGAATACCCGAGCCGAAATCATGCAAACGATGCATGATTTTCGTAACGGCAGGCTAACGTCCTGAAGCCAAATATCTAGCGGTTGTCCATATTCTTCACATAATACTGGAAGGTGGGATTATTGACATCTTTGGGATTGCGCAAATTCCAAAGATGCGCTTCAACACCATTGACAATAAGATGGATAAGGGCCGATTGTAGCGCTTCACGCACACAAAGCTGGATTGGCTCATTGGTTGTGTAACCCGTTTCAACCTGCAAGAGATGTTTGAATTCCACATAACGAAACACACTCGAATCCACAGCTTGCGAGTAAATAGTTTTGGTTGTTGTGACACTGGCAAGAACTTGTCCCGTCCGAGTATTTACTGCGCGCAGAGTCAGAGTCACCTGATCGGATGTATATTGTTCCGATGCCCCATAGCCAAAGTAATTGGCACCCGAACCGCCTGTTCGGACATTGGATTCATAGCCAATGATACCCCCTTCAAAAATGACATGCGCCGCTAGTAGTGGCGCCAAATTAACGGGCGCTGACTTGCTTTGCCCTTCGGACTCAGCACGGATGATACGACGCTCAGTCAGCAAATCCTGAAGCCCCTCTCGTTCAACCGGTAAGAACCAATGCGACTCAAGCAAAGACTCAACCAGAATGGATGCCGCTCCTTGAGTGATCTGAGTCGAGTAGAGACTATCCGGAGCAGCCTTGTATTGCCCGGTCAGATCACGAAATGCGTAAACGGCCGCATAAATGGGGCCTTCTGGCTTTGGAAGCGCAAGCAGGTCTTTTTCTGTCAGAGTCATCGGCGTTACAACAGGTCTGCCTTTTGGCAATTCAACAGCACGTCGATGTCGAGTCAAAGGCGTGCAACCCACCAGAACGGCCAACATCAAAACCAGAACAACTTTGTACGGAAACATCATCAGGACCCGTTATAAACATTAAAAGAGGTCGTTGCTCCGGTCGAGAGATCCGTTGTGGTAATATGCAACATGTTATTTGGCATAGCCGTGAGATTGACCGTAAAGTTACCGACTGTAATGGTACCTGGCTTAAGATTGCCATTCGTATCGGTCAATCCTTTGGTGATGGCACCGATGATGGTGCCCGTTACAGCCTGTTGCAAAGCCGTATTGAACTGCTGCAACGTAGAAGGTGTGCTCAACGAAGGATCTGTCGTCGTATCTTGAGCGCTTGCTTGCGCCATCAACCAGTTGGCATTATTCGGGTTTCCGCCCACAAACTGGGGATTGATTGGCGCGTAGATCAGTGGACTTGCACCTGAAAAACAAGTAAAGAGGCTCAAGGTCACAAGAGCCATCGTCAATTTATGATCCATGAAATTAATTTCCTCTTTGTTGCAGACCTTCCAATACCGAACGAACCCGAAATTCCTGTAGTTTTTGCCGTACAATCGCCACGGCCTGAATACCAATACGATCCAAATTAAACCGGTCTGTTGGACTGAGGGTGGTAACCAGCAGAGTCTGTGCTCCACTCAGAACCATAATTTGCAACATGGCCCGCTGAGTGAATTGATCACGTATCGTGAGTTCGGCATCACCGTTGTTTGGATCAGACATCCAGGCAACAGCAAAAGCCCTGGCAAAATCATTACCAAGAACGGAAACAGTCTGATTGGTCATAAGTGGCATGAGCGGCTCATTGCGCACAGCCCGAAGATCTTGATCCTGATCCCACTCAAGCGGATCACGTGCCCAAACAAAAACAGGAATGAGCAGAAGCAGTATGGTCAACCACCTCATGCAGAGCGTTCCATATCGCTCAGGTTGATCGCCCATCGTACCGCATGAACCCTGCTATCCACACCCAGTTTTTTAAAGAGATGATGCAAGTGAGTTTTGACAGTATGCTGGCTGATATGCAGGCAAGCAGCAATTTCTGCATTACTTTTCCCTTCAACCAGATGTTCAAGGACAACCTGCTCCTTGCTCGTCAGTCCAGCAACCAGACGGGCATGAACCAAGCCTTTGAAGCCTTTACGAGATTGATCAAGATAGGCATTCATCCAGCGCTTCGGCAACCAGTATTCGCCATTCATGATGGCATGAACACCCTTGATCAAATCCTCAATGCCCACCTTATCGCTGAAGACTCCCCGCAAATTGGGAAATGATGCCAGGCAAGACACTGAATAGTCGCGGGAAACCTGAATAAGTGCCACACAAGCACGAGGAGCAATCTGCTGGAGTTTGTAAAGAACATGAACCAATTCTTCTTCCTCAAGCTTCTGTACATCAACCAGCAGGACTTGAGGCTTTGCCTGAGACTGCACCAGGGATATATTGGGAACAATACTCACTTCAGCGTGGCACTGCTGAGCAAGCGCCTTTTGCACCAGCGACAAACTGAGGTTGGGTTCTCCAATCAGATCAATCCGTTTGGACCACATATCCAGGCCATCCATAACCATCCCCATTAAGAATCAAAAAATCAGCCATCGCAAAAAATCATCATTCAGAAACCTATGGCATGTTAGGTATTGTTATTTTTAAATTTCAGGTTTTATTCAATAATCAAGTTATCACAATTTTTCCCAGGGCATCTATATGCACGCGACGAACTACATGCGTATGCATCTGATCGTGCCCCCAAACATCCAGGACAACGACCCAAGAAGTACCCACCGACGGAACTCGAACCATCAAGGTGTTATTCATGAACTGATTGCCATTGTGTGCCAGAAAGACACCTGACTGAGTGGATTGAGCACGGTTTGATCCACCCTCAGTTTTGGCAGTCAGTTCGTAGTGCACCTGTTGATCGTGGTCAACCTGAACCATCGGACGAATATGCAACATCTGCTGATCTTGCTGAATCTGAATTCCAAGTTGTATGCCTGCAACTTCAGCACGCACGGAAGAGATTCCCCCGATCACAAATACTAAGACCAGTAAGTGACTCAGAACGCGCATAGTCATCTCTTCTTTGGTAAGGAGCAGTCAATACTGATGCACAAAAAACTCCGAAAAAGTGGACAAATCGTGCCAGAATTAATGTAAATGAGCTATCCATCTTTCGGTTGATTTAAGCAAGGCAACACCAATGACTGAATGATCTTTTTTATAAAAACCATGTTCATTTTTAAAGACGACAAGCCTCTTTAAATCCGATCAAAAACATGGTTCACAATCATGCGAACCATGTTTCCTTATGCCAATCGATTAACGCTGAGTGATCGTTGCTTTATTGCCACCACCACCAGACTGGTTGATCGTTGCCGTATTCCCTGATGTGTACTGAGTGATCGTTGCCAGATTGACCGACTTGCCGTCGCCACCCCACTGATTGACATAAGCTGCATCATTCGAACCAAACTGAGTAATTTCGGCC
>JAJZUM010000196.1 GCA_021848605.1 Pseudomonadota bacterium
CTCGGCGGCTTCATGAATACTGACCATTTTGCGAGACATTCGCAAAATATACACGAAAGCGCAGGAATGCGCAACTACTATTTTAACTGTTCAAACCCTCATGTGTCCGGTGATCGCGGTATTGGATGCCGGCTGAGCGGGACCAGCGGAACGCAGCAAAAGCCTTGTGGTGTCACCACCAGTACGACCTTGAACTTGCTCGATTTGTTCTGGAAGGCGAAGTGTTGTGTATGATTTTCGGCATTACTGGTAACGCGCGGTTTTTCTCAAACCAACATCCGCATCGCCTAAGCCTTGTAGAACTCAGAGTTTTGGAATTCTGCCCGACGGATCAAACGGTTGGCCAGTGCCTGTGGCAACTGTGCCTTCTGTCTGAAATCAGATTAAGTTTGCCAGGGGCCCGGTCAGTTTCCTAGTAAAAATAGTCTATCGTTTCCAATAAAATGGGGGTAGCGGGTAGAGATCAACGCTCATAAGTCATAAAATACTCCTTTGTGATGGCACGAAATGAATCCATGACAATGAATTTTTCCCAGATTCTGGATACCTTGAACCAGGCATCGGCATTTGAACTCTTTCGACTGCAAATTGCGCTTCGCCGCAAACTTGAGGATCCGTCCTGGATTATGGCCGTTCGACAACGACTCCAGGTCGGGCAGACCGTTGAATACTTCGATCCTCGAGAGAACAGCCTGCGACGTGGGTGCATTGATGAACTTCGACGCAAGAATGTCGCCATTACCGACCTTACCGATGGCCGCCGCTGGCTGATCGATTACACCTGCAATAATGTCGATGGTGTGGATATCCAGGTTCGTGAACAGCCGACTCGGGGGCTGGGACGAAATGAAGTACGCGTCGGTGATATCCTGGGCTTTATCGACCGGGATGGCCGTGAACGCAGCGGCAAAGTTATTCGCCTCAATGACAAAACCGTCAGCCTTCAGGTCGATGCCGGACAGTGGCGCGTTGCCTATTCCCTACTGCATCCGGTCATCAATGGCGTCAGTCGGGATGTCATCGATGTCGTCGCCCTGCCCAAATCAACAAGCTAATGCCTTACTTGACATCCTCCCCGCCTTTTTTAAGACCCCAATGAGTTCGGGGGTGGGGCGGCAAAGTTATCCGGTCTATGTTTTTTCACAAGAAATTACCTCCATTGGCACAAGCAACGCTTATGGACATATTTTGTTGCCACTTTGCTGAAACATTAGCTTGAGAAGGTCTGATTAAAGACTAGTCTATTGAGAACGACATACCGGTCTGCCGATCATTGCGAACCGGTTTCCCAGGGGAATTCTTATGCACACCGAACTTGATAATCTGTTGATGACCATTGATCCACAAGGTATTGTGCGCAGCATGAGTCGTACAGGGACAGAAGTTCTGGAACAACGTATTGGCGATTACTTTCCGGTTTTCTTTCGTCATCAGACTCGTGCTCATGAGACACGTCTTCAGTCGATCAGCATTCCCGTTCGCCAAAACAATACAAAGGTTGCTTCTTCAAACCAGAAGTTCATGGAGTGCTGGCTAGCCCCTCTTTCTAATCAGGATGGCATCCATACTGGTTTCGCGCTGATTCGCTGTCCTGATCAAAAAGATATGCTGCTGACCCGTAATACCGGTCATTCGGCAACTTTTTCGCGCCAAGAAATCGAACGGGCACTCAAAAGTGGTGAGTTTCGCCTCGTCTATCAGCCTGAACAACGGATGCGGGATCAGCAAACACGTGTTGCTGAAGCATTGCTGCGCTGGCAACGTCCCAACGGAGTGACCCTGACAGCCCAGGACTTCATGGTTGATGCCGAACGCCATGGTCTGGCCCAGGAAATCGGAAGCTGGGTCATTGAACAGGTATGTCAACAGAACCGCCGCTGGCAAATGCATGGACTTCGCCCACTCAGTGTGTCGGTTAATCTTTCACCGCAACAGCTCAGCGACAACCGTATTGTTCAGCAGATTCAGCAGCAGCTTGATGCGAGTGGCTTGCCTGCACATTATCTTCAGCTGGAAGTTAATGCACGCTGTCTTCATGGTGATGGGCAGTCCGATCTGGGAATCCTGCAACAATTAAAAGGTCTTGGTTTACGTTTAATGCTGGATGATCTGAGTGTTCAGCGCAGTTCTCTCCAACAACTCCTGCTCTGGCCCGTTGATGCGGTCAAAATTAATGTCCATCAATGGAACGAAACCTTGGCATCCATTGCTCGAGGCATGGGAAAGATCTTGATTGCGCGTGGCATGGAAAGCAGTCAGTTGGTGGACTCAAGTCCGCAGGCCGATGCCATGCAAGGTCATGCCGTCTGCCAGCCCCTTGATGCACAAGCGATGGCACATCGTCTCGATCGTGGACACTGGGCAGCCTGATTCAATTCAGTCTGTTCTTAGCCGTATCTTTTTAACGGCCTGGATGGCGTAATACATCGATTGCGATGTACGTCCCAAGAATGATCAGAAAAATACCGAAACCAAGTTTGATGGAGTCGCCACTGGTTCGCACCGACCATCGAGCGCTGATCCAGCTCCCCAGAACCATGGTCAGTGCAATGATAACGGCTGCCCGCAAATCAACGCTGTTGCTCCGGTAGTACTCCCAGACAGCTGCAATACCAATCGGTGGCAACAGAATGGCCAGGCTCGTGCCAACAGCCATTTTCTGGCTAAAACCAAGCCCATAGACCAGTGCAGGCACAATCAGCACGCCTCCACCGATTCCAAAAGCGCCGGAGAGCATACCGGCACCGAGGCCAATCAGAGTAAGAAAAATGACACTTTGCAGGATCGGCATCATTCAAACCAGCAATGAAGTTGAAGCAACAATAACTCCATTATTGTCAGCATAAATATATTCACCCGGTTGAATAATCTGACCACCAAGGTGCAAGAGCACATCGATGTCGCCAACACCCTTTCGGACACTTTTGAGCGGCATGGCAGCAAGTGCCTGTATGCCAATATCCAGTTCCGACAAGGCATCGACATCACGAACAGCACCATAGATAATGATTCCAGACCATTCATGCTGCACCGCAGAACCAGCGATCAGATCACCGAGCAATGCACAGCGCAACGATCCCCCACCGTCAACGACCAGTACATGTCCCTGTCCGGGTGTTGCAAGGATTTCCTTGACTCGACTGTTATCTTCATAACATTTAACCGTGCGGATTCGGCCACCGAAACTGCTACGTCCCCCATAGTTATGAAACATTGGAGTGAGCACTCGAACTTTTTCCGGGTGCTCATCGCACAAATCAGGGGTTGATATACTCATAACCGATGCTCCAAAACATAGTAAGGGAATTATACCCCAAATCGTCTGGCTGATTGGATGATTTGTGGGTAAAACAGGTTTTCCTGGCGCATCGTCGCAGGTTCAATGGCTTTCTGGGCCATCGCTTGAGCAACCTGAGTCGCCTCAATGGGATGATAAATCGCCAGCCGGCCATGCCATAATGGCTTTATCAGACCGGACAGCCGCGCTGCCATGTGCTCTGCGAAACGATGTTCCTGACGTTGTCCCAGTAACAACGAAGGTTTCATGACCGTTAATCTTTGCCAATCCAGCTTGGCTACATCGCGTTCCAGCCGGCCTTTGGTCCGGCTATAGAAAAATGCCGCATCAGGATCAGCACCGACAGCACTCACCAAGAGAAAATGATGTGCACCTTGTTTTTGGGTAATCTGTGCAAATCTCAGGGCATATCCATAATCAACCCGCTCGAACTGACTACGAGAACCTGCCTGTTTTAATGTCGTTCCCAAACAACAAAAGGCTACATCGGCTTTAAGCTGGGATGCAACATCATCCATGCGATCCAGGTCGGTAATAACCTGAGTAAAGCGTTCAGGGATATCCAGCTTGCGACGGGTAAGAACAATGATTGAAGCCCAGTTGGGCTGCACCGCCAGACAGTTAAGTAACTGAAGACCAATCAGACCACTGGCACCACTGATTACGGCTGTTAATTTTATATTCACGTTAATTCCTGGGGTGATTCGCAGCAAAAGATGTTTGACATTCTCCCCGCCCTCAGTCTTTGACTGCCGCTTGCACGGGCCCCTGAAAAGAATGGGATCAATGGAGGTGGTATAGGACTCATCCACGGCATCGACCGCCCGCAGCAGAGAATTTGTCTCGAAATTCTCGGGGGACAGCTTGTCCATTCTTCGTCAGTGATGCGGGAGGTCATCGGACGCCTTTGGTCAAGCGGTTGCGAGCGTCAGATGCCCGACCGGCTCAGATGCCGGCCGCACCTTGATCTCGAT
>JAJZUM010000024.1 GCA_021848605.1 Pseudomonadota bacterium
CCGATCTACGGTTGCAGCGAACAGGTTGGGCTGGTCGTTGGTATACACGAAGATCTGGGTGGCACCGAGAAAGCGGTTTTGCGTTGTCTCGCGGATGAGTACCAGTGGTTCTCCGCAATGGCCATGTTGCAGAATTGCTTGAGTGTGCCAGGTGATGTCATTAGCAGTCTCGCGCAGGAAATACTCATCGCCAAGATTATTCCACAGATCGGTAACGGCCTGCTCATCCACGCCAACTGAACTGAGGCTGGCAAGTGCGGTCAGTCGGGTTTCCTCAATCCACTCGGACTTATCGATCGGATTGCCTAAGCCCCGGCGCAGGGCGCGATGGGTCTGCTGGTAGAGCTGACGCAATAAGGAAGCACGCCATGAGTTCCACAAGGTTGGATTGGTGGCGCAAATATCGGCCACGGTCAGTGCATAAAGATAATCTAGATGAACGGTATCTCCAACTTTGATTGCAAACTCATTAATGACATCCGGGTCATTGATATCTTTTTTTTGAGCGGTCATCGACATGCTCAGATGATTACGGGTGAGCCATGCAACCAAATGGGCATCCCAGTTGCTGAGCCGATGCTGGATACAGAACTCGAATGCGTCAGTCGCTCCCAATTCGGAATGGTCGCCACCGCGTCCTTTGGCGATGTCATGAAACAAACCTGCCAGATAGAGCAGTTCGATCTTGGGTAGGTTCAGTGCAACTTGGGCGACGACCGGGAAACGATCCTGGACGTCAGGATAGCGGAAACGGCGCATGTTCTTGATCAACAGCAGGGTATGGGCATCCACAGTATAAATGTGAAAGAGGTCAAACTGCATCTGCCCCATGATAGCCCCAAAGGCCGGGATGTAACGACCAAGTACACCATAGCGTTTCATGCTGCGCAGGGTACGAAACAGGGCGTGTGGACTGCGCAACAACTCGATGAACAAAGAAGTGTGGCGCAAGTCCTGACGAAAACCTGCATCAATCAGGTCAACGTTCTGCATGATCAGTCGAATGGTGCTGGCGCGAATGCCTCGGACCTGTGGGCTATTGCAGACCAGCACAAAAATCTCGAGCAGCGCGGAGGGGTAGCGCCGGAAAATACTGGGGTGGGTGACCTCAACGTGGTGGTTGCGGATCTGGAAACGGTTGTTGACCGGTTCGATGGCCGTCCGGTCGTCTTCACCGAGGATATTTTCATCGAAATGCTGGAGCAACATCTCATTAAGGGTAGAGATCAACATGGCCGAACGGTAATACTGCTTCATCAGCTGTTCAACAGCACGCTGTCGCGGTTCATCCTGCATGCCAAGCATTTCGGCAACCTGGCGTTGATAATCGAACAAGAGCTTGTTTTCGGCACGACCGGCGATACAGTGCAAGGCAAACCGAATCCGCCAAAGCAGAGTCTGACAGGCATCAAGCTGCATGTATTCCTGTTCGGTGAGGAAGTTGTGCTCGACAAGATCATGCAAGGTCGTGGCATGGTAATGACGCTTGACCACCCAGCCGACCATCTGGATATCCCGTAGTCCTCCTGGGGCATTTTTGATGTCCGGCTCCAGATTGTATTCGGTATTATTGTGTTTGGCGTGGCGTTCCTTCTGTTCTGCCAGTTTGGCAGCATAGAAATCCTTGCCAGTCCAAAGATGCTGTGCACTAGTCGTGTCGAGCATGCGCTGACGCAGCGACTCATGGCCAATCAGGGTGCGTGATTCCATCAAATTGGTGGCGATGGTAATGTCGTCGCGTGCTGCAGAAGCACATTCCAGGATGGAACGCACGCTGGAACCTACGTCAAGGCCAAGATCCCAGAGCAAAGTGATGAACCGGCTAATACGGTCTTCCATATCCGTATTGAGGCCAGGCAAGTCGTGCAGCACCAGTACGTCGATATCAGAATGTGGGTGTAACTCGGCGCGGCCGTAGCCACCTACAGCCAAAAGCCCGACCAGCGGCTCCTGGTGCAGTTGCAAGGAACACCAGGCATGACGCAGGATGTGATCAACCACAGCCGCACGTGCCTTGAGGAGTGCATGGATGTCTTCACCTTTACGAAAGCGGCTAAACAATACTTGATGGGCGTGCTGTAACGCCTTCCGGTAGCGGCGAATGGCGCTGGAGGGTTCTTCGTGGTCAAGGAGCGCCGGATCCAGTAGTTCACGATCAACCAGCAGGGTATTTGCCATGATGGGGCCTTTGCGATGAGAAAAACAGGGTTCAGGATGTTGGGATATAAGCCTTAATCAAATCCAGATGTTCATCAGCACGTGGTGTCAACACTTCGTAGCCGTTCTCAGTCACTAAAATGGTGTGCTCCCACTGGGCAGACAGCTGGTGATCGCGGGTGACGACTGTCCACTGATCCGGAAGCACGCGCGTGTGGTAAGTGCCAGCATTGATCATCGGTTCTATGGTAAAGATCATGCCCGCTTCCAGGCGCATGCCGGTACCGGGTTTGCCATAATGAAGCACTTGCGGGTCTTCATGGAAAACTTTACCAATGCCGTGGCCGCAGTAGTCGCGCACAACCGAGAAATTCTGGGCCTCAGCATAGGTTTGAATGGCATGGCCGATATCGCCAAGATGAGCTCCAGGGCGAACTTGGGCAATGCCGCGGTAGAGACATTCCTGGCTGACTTTGCAGATTTTGCGAGCCAGCACCGAGCAGTCGCCAATCAGGAACATCTGGCTGGTATCACCATGATAACCGCGATGAATGACGGTAATGTCGATGTTGATGATATCGCCATTTTTCAAGGATTTTTTGGGTGAGGGGATGCCGTGACAAACCACGTGGTTCACCGATGTACAGATGCTTTTCGGGAAGCCGCGGTAATTCAACGGGGCAGGAATGACGTTTTGGACATCCACCATGTAGTGATGACACAACCGGTCCAGTTCTTCGGTCGAGATACCTGACCGGACATGAGGAGCAATGAATTCGAGGACTTCCGCAGCGAGGCGGCCAGCTTCGCGCATGCCGGCTATGTCTTCTGCACTTTTCAACAGACTCATCCAGAACTCCTGGGTGCATGCCGGTGTCCGGCATTGAGATTATGGGCCGAATATGGTATAAAGCGCCGCGCTTGGAAGCGTTCAACGCGTATCAGGTGTTTATTGTAAACGATTTTAACGTAATCCACACATGTATCGACACAGCACCCAGGGTGCCTGAGCTGCGGCCGGGTTGGGTGATGGGGTACATGGAGGCCTAACCCGGAGAGAAAGATAATGGTACACGTTACGATGAGAGACCTGCTGCAAGCAGGCGCCCATTTTGGACACCAGACCAAGTTCTGGAATCCAAAAATGAAGCCCTTCATTTACGGGGCTCGCAACAAGATTCATATCATCAATTTGGAACATACCGTTCCCCGACTGAATGATGCCCTGACTTTTGTCAACAAACTGGCCAGCCAGGGTAACAAGGTTCTGTTTGTCGGCACCAAACGCGCCGCTGCAGGGATTGTCCGTGAGCAGGCCGCACGTTGTGGAATGCCGTTTGTGGATCATCGCTGGCTCGGTGGCATGTTGACCAACTGGAAGACCATCCGCCAGTCAATTAAGCGACTTAAGGATCTTGAGCAGCAGTCCCTGGATGGTACTTTTGCCAAGCTTACCAAGCGTGAGGCGCTGGAACGCTCCCGTGAAATGGAAAAGTTGAATCGCTCCCTTGGTGGCATCAAGGATATGAATGGTCTTCCTGATGCCTTGTTCATCGTTGATGTGGATCATGAAAAGATTGCCATCACCGAAGCCCGCAAGCTGGGTATTCCGGTGATTGCCATTGTGGATACCAATAGTGATCCCGATGGTGTCGATTACGTCATTCCGGGCAATGACGATGCGATTCGTGCCGTTCAACTCTATGTTGCTTCGATGGCTGACGCTGTGATCGAAGGGCGTGAATTTGCCGCAACGACGGGGACGGCTCGTGAACCTGAAGTTGCTGCGGAAGTCCAGGAGCAGTCTTGAACTGCTCCCCAACCTGAACCGATCATGAATCAACGCAGTAAGCAGGGGTAAGGCAAGATGGCTGAGATTACAGCAGGACTGGTTAAAGAGTTGCGTGAGCGCACTGGACTGGGCATGATGGAATGCAAGAAAGCATTGCAGGAAGCCCAGGGCGATATCGAACTTGCGATTGATAATCTGCGCAAGTCAGGACAGGCCAAAGCGGCCAAAAAGGCGGGCAATATCGCTGCAGAAGGCGCCATTGTGGTTGCGCACTCTGCCGATGAAACTCGTGCCTTGATTATGGAAGTCAACTGTCAGACGGATTTTGTTGCCAAGGATGCCAATTTTACATCCTTTGCCAGTCAGGTTGCTGAACTGGCTTTGGCCGCATCGTGTACGGACATTGCAGCCATCAGTGCCCTGAAAATGGGTGAATCGACGGTTGAAGAGGCCCGTGTGGCTCTGGTGCAAAAGATCGGTGAGAACATTCAGTTGCGTCGTGCCGAGCTGCTGCAGGGTGAGCGTGTGGTCAGTTATATTCATGGCAACAAGATGGGCGTTGCGCTGGCTCTCAAGGGTGGCGATGCTTCCTTGGGCAAAGATCTGGCCATGCATGTCGCTGCCGCCAATCCCATGGTTGTCTCTCCGGAGCAGGTGCCTGAAGACGTTCTGAACAAGGAGCGTGAAATTTACGCAGCCAAGGCTCGTGAATCCGGCAAGCCGGAAGAAATTGTTGCCAAGATGATTGAAGGCAGTGTTCGCAAGTTCCTGGCCGAAGTTAGTCTCCTGGATCAGGCTTATGTCAAGGATCCTGAAACCAAAGTCGGAGCCTTGCTGAAGAAACACTCGGCAACGGTACAGCATTTCATCCGCTATCAAGTGGGTGAAGGCATTGAACGCAAGGCGGTTGATTTTGCCGCTGAGGTAGCTGCAGCAGCCGCTGCTGCCCAGGGCTGACCGGCCTAAGGATGTGCCTGACCACCTTGGTGTTGTCAGGCACATGGGTTGTAGATGATCATCAATGAGGTAGTCTATGGCAGAGCAGCAGCCTGTTTATCGACGCATCCTTCTCAAATTGAGTGGCGAAGCCCTTGCTGGGCAAGCTGATGTTGGTATTGATCCCTCCATTTTGCGTCGCATGGCCCTGGAAATTGGTCAGTTGGTTGGAATCGGCGTTCAGGTTGGTTTGGTGCTTGGCGGTGGCAATCTGTTTCGAGGTGCCCAACTTCAGGCAGCAGGGTTGGATCGTGTTGCGGGTGATCACATGGGGATGTTGGCCACGGTCATGAATGGTCTGGCCATGCGTGATGTACTTGAACGCGCAAATATCAGAACCCGACTGATGTCAGCCATTCCTATGAGTGGAATTGTTGATCATTATGATCGGCGCAATGCCATGCGTTATCTGGCTGCGGGCGATGTCTGCATTTTTGTGGCTGGCACGGGTAATCCCTTCTTCACGACCGATTCGGCCGCCTGCCTGCGTGGTATTGAGATGCAGGCTGATGTGGTCCTCAAAGCAACAAAAGTCGACGGTGTCTATTCGGCTGACCCGATGAAAGACAAAACTGCACAGCGCTTTGATCTATTAACTTTTGACCAGGTTCTGGATGCCAAGCTGGGTGTGATGGATCTCACAGCCATCTGTCTTTGCCGTGATCATGACATGCCGCTTATTGTGTTTGACATGAACAAGCCCGGGGCTTTGCTAAACATCATGCTGGGGAACCGTGAAGGAACCCTGGTGCGAAAAAACAATGCAGCCCAGCCGGCTGCAGTTTGAGGACTGATCTATGATCCAGGATATCAAAAATTCCTGCCAGCAGCGCATGGAAAAGACCCTTGAAGCGCTGGAACATTCGTTTGCAAAAATCCGTACCGGGCGAGCCAATCCTGCCATGCTCAAGGATGTGATGGTTTCCTACTATGGTACTGATACACCGTTGCAACAGGTTGCTTCCATCAACGTTGAGGATGCCCGTACTTTGCTGGTGCAACCCTATGAGCGATCAATGGTTGCCGTGATTGATAAGGCGTTGCGCACCTCGGATCTTGGACTGAATCCGGTTACAGCGGATGTTATCCGTGTTCCGCTGCCGGCACTGACCGAGGAAACCCGTCGTGACATGCAGAAAATTGCCCGTCATGATGCTGAGGGAGCCCGGGTAGGCATTCGCAACGTGCGTCGTGATGCCATGGCAGATCTGAAGGAGTTGCTTAAGGAAAAAGAGATCTCCGAGGATGAAGAGCGCAAGGCTGGTGAGGAAATCCAGAAAATTACCGACCGGTTTATTGCTGAGGTTGACAAACAGCTTGCTGCCAAAGAAGCCGATCTGATGCGGGTCTGAATCTGTGCAAACGCTTGCGCCCGATGTGGATACCGTTGCTGTAGTGCCTCGGCATGTTGCGATCATCATGGATGGCAATAATCGCTGGGGACGAGCCCATGGGCTGCAGGGCGTTGGTGGCCATGAGCGAGGTGAGCATAATGTGCGTACCATTGTCGAGGCTGCTTTGCACGAAGGTATTGCGGTTCTGACTCTGTTTGCCTTTAGCTCCGAGAATTGGCGTCGCCCTGCCGATGAAGTCGAAGGGTTGATGCGTATTTTCCTGCATGCCCTGCGCGAGCGTGTGCCGGTACTGCATGAGCAGGGAGTCCAGTTGCGATTCATTGGGGATATCAGCGCGTTTTCTCCTGCCTTGCAGGACGTCATGCAGCAATCAGTGGCACAGACGGCAGGCAATCATGCGCTGGTTCTAAATATTGCCGTGAACTACGGAGGCCAGTGGGATATGGCACAGGCGGCTGTGCGTTTGTGTCATGAGGCTCTGGCCGGACGTCTGGCTCCTGATCAAGTTACCCCGCAAAGCTATGCCAGCTATCTGAGTATGGCTGATCTCCCGCCGGTTGACTTATTGATTCGTACGGGTGGAGAACACCGCATTTCCAATTTTATACTCTGGCAGGCCGCCTATGCCGAGTTGTACTTCAGTGATCTGCTCTGGCCTGATTTCGGACCGAAGTCCTTGAAAGAAGCGCTCAATGATTTTTGTCAGCGTGAACGCCGATTTGGGCGTACCTCGGATCAAGTCAGGAACTGCGATCGTGCTTAAGCAACGCGTTTTGACTGCCCTGGTATTATTGCCGATTGTTTTTTACAGTTTGCTTGGACCTTATGCCATTGCGTTCACGCTCTTGTCTGGCCTATTGGTGTTGATGGCCGCATGGGAATGGACAGCCCTAATGCAGTGGCATCATGCTGGTGCGCGCATGGCCTATGTTGTTGTACTGGGGTTTATGCTGACGGGCTTGCGGCTAAGCCATCTTGACCATGTTGTGTCCTTGGTCCGTCTCGCCAGTGCTCTTTCCGGGCTGGTGTGGCTACTAATGTTGGGGCAGGTCGTACGCTATCCGGGTTCATTGTTCTGGCGTACACCGGTTGTGCTCCCATTGCTGGGGCTCTGGTTGCTGGTGCCGACCTGGATTGGCCTTAATTGGCTCAAGGATCAGGCTATGCCAGCACTATGGGTCGTGTTTATGCTGGTTTGGGGAGCTGATACGGGTGCCTATTTCAGTGGACGGGCTTGGGGACGCCATAAGCTTGCTCCTAAGGTAAGTCCTGGCAAAAGCATTGAAGGACTGATTGGTGGTCTGGTTCTGACCAGTGCTTTGCTAGTGCTTTTTTTGCTGCGTCAACATTGCGCTTGGCCCCGGGTTGCTGTCTGGTGGTTATGGGGCATTGTGACGGTTCTGGCATCGGTGCTTGGCGACCTGTTTGAAAGCATGGCTAAGCGGGCCTGTGGTCTTAAAGACTCTGGAAACATCTTTCCGGGACATGGTGGAGCCCTGGATCGTATTGACAGCCTGACAGCCGCAGTGCCGGTCTTTCTGCTGGGCTGGTTTTGGCTGGGTGGTTTCTGATGCAGTACGTAACCCTGCTTGGCGCTACCGGTTCCATTGGCCGCAGTACCCTTGATGTGCTGTCACAACATCCAGATCACTATCGGGTGTTTGCATTGACCGCACACCAACGCATAGAAGCGCTTGTACCCCTGTGTGCCCAGTATCGACCGGTTTTTGTGGTTGTTGCTACGGATTACCAGGCTGAATGGCTGCGAAACCAGGGTGTTGATTGTTCGATTCTGGTGGGTAGCGATGGATTGTGTCAGGTTGCTGGCGATGCCCGCACCGATGTCGTCATGGCTGCGATTGTTGGAGCGGCTGGTCTAGCCCCAACGCTGGCGGCTATTCGGGCTGGCAAAAAAGTTCTGTTAGCCAACAAGGAGGCACTGGTAATGGCCGGAGCTCTGTTCATGGCTGATGTTCAACGCTATGGTGCAACCTTGTTGCCGGTGGATAGTGAGCATAATGCCTTGTTTCAATGTTTGCCGCAGCCAGGGGATAGCCTTGATGTCCAGGGCGTTGAACGTCTGGTGCTGACGGCATCGGGTGGGCCTTTTCGACTGACCCCGCATGCTGATTTGGCTAACGTTACGCCTGAACAGGCCGTTCGTCATCCACGCTGGTCCATGGGGCCGAAAATCTCGGTGGATTCAGCGACCCTCATGAACAAAGGGCTTGAGCTGATTGAAGCATGCTGGTTATTTCGTGCGACCGAAGATCAGGTTGAAATTTGTATTCATCCACAAAGCATTATTCATTCGATGGTGCAGTATCGTGATGGCTCTACACTGGCCCAAATGGGGTGTCCTGACATGCGGACCCCGATTGCTGTGGCCTTGGCATGGCCCGAGCGAATCCGTAGTGGCGTACCCTCGCTGGATTTGCTGCAGTGTGGGCCACTTGAGTTCAGTGCGCCGGACTATGAACGTTTTCCCTGTCTGGATTTGGCACGTCAGGCGATGCGGGCTGGTGGAACGGCCCCTGCCATTTTGAATGCGGCCAATGAGATAGCTGTTGCTGCGTTTTTACAAAACGAAACCTCCTTTTTACAGATTCCGGTTATTATTAGTCAGACGCTTGCGCAGGTTGCTGGTTCGTCGGCCGATTCATTGGAGGCGGTTCTGGATGCCGATGACCGGGCGCGTTCATATGCGCTCAGATTGCTAAGTGTGTGCCGAGTAAATCACTGATGCATTTATCTCCCGTTCTGGCTGCTTTTCTTGTCCTTGGTCCGCTGGTGCTCCTGCATGAATGGGGGCATTTCATCGTGGCGCGTCTGCTCGGTGTGCGCGTTTTGGCCTTCTCCATTGGTTTTGGCCCCATTCTATGGTCTCGTACCGATCGTCGTGGCGTTGAATGGCGTATTTCCTCGGTACCCCTAGGTGGCTATGTCAAGATGCTTGATGAACGGGAAGGTCCTGTTGATGCTTCGGAACAGGCCATGGCATTTAACCGTCGTCCTTTGTGGGTGCGTCTGGCGGTCACGTTGGCTGGACCACTGATGAATATTTTTCTGGCGTGGGTGCTTTACAGTGTATTGGCACTCAGTCCATCCTTGCACCTCAAAACGGTTATTGGTCGCCTTGAGCTTGGTTCTCCTGCTCAAGATGCACATATGGTTCCAGGGGAGCAAATTGTTGTCGTAGATGGACATGCCATTCATACCTGGAATGGGCTGTCGCTTCAGTTGGCTCGACATGTGGGTGAGAGTGGCGGGTTAACGGTGCAGACTGTCGATCAACAGGGGCGCCCGCATCGCTACTCTTTGCAACTGCATCATTTTATGGCGCAGGGTGATGACCCAGTCCGTGAAATTGGCTGGGTTCCTCCAGAACCGGCAATTCCGGCGATCATCAGCTCTGTCGAACGAGGTGGTCCAGCGGAAGTTGCCGGCATCCAGGTCGGAGATCAGTTGCTCGCGCTTGATGGTCTGTCGGTGGCGACCTGGCCAGCATGGGTTGATGCTGTTGAGCATGCTCTCGGCAAGGATCTGCACATCACGTTAAAGCGAGGCAATGTGTTACGAACGGTGCTGTTGCACACGGAAAAACGTACCGATGCCGTGGGCTTAACCATAGGGCATATGGGTGCAGGAGTGTCCTGGCAAACCCGCGAAGTCTGGCCTCCGGCTCGTTTGCTGGTTGAAGAGCGCCACAATCTGATCAATTGTTGGGGGCAGGGAGCTCGGGAACTTGCCACCGTTCTGAGTGTCACGCTTGACACCTTGCATCAGCTTGTACGAGGGCATGTATCGGTTAGTCATTTGAGTGGTCCGATCGGTATTGCACATATGGCAAGTGCCTCGGCAGCCTATGGCTACAAGGCGCTTCTGGCGCTGATGGCGATGCTCAGTGTGAGTTTGGGTGTATTGAATCTGTTGCCTATTCCTGTTCTTGATGGTGGGCATGTGCTTTTTTTGGCAGTGGAAGCCGTCTTGGGCAAACCCCTGTCGCTACGTTTGCAAAATATGGGTGTGGCATTGGGGGCTGCATTGATGTTGTTGTTGATGGTGATTGTCATTATCAACGATCTTAATCATTTTGGCTGAAAGAACGTGCGAGTCAGGAACCAGGTATTAATGAATAGACGTCATGGCAAAGGATGGGGTAAGAAACTTGGCAGAACCCTGCTGAGTACGCTGATGAGCTTGGGATTAAGTGTGTCCGTTTTGGCCTGGAGTCCTTTTGTTGTCAAAGATATACGGCTTGAAGGTTTGGCGCGTGTATCGACGGCTGATGTCTATAGCGCCCTGCCCTTTAGTGCTGGAGATAGGGTGGATGCGGAGCGCCTGGCTGACTCCCTGAGAGCCTTGTTCAAGACCGGTGATTTTGAGGATATCCAGGTCAGCCGTGATGGCGATGTACTGGTTTACCATTTCGCAGAACGCCCCTATATCACCAAGATTGTGCTCAAAGGCAACAAGTCGATTGACAAGGATAATTTGTTGAAGGGACTGAGGCAGGCAGGTCTGGCCGAAGGTAAGGTTCTTGAACGTTCAACGCTGGATCACGTCAAGCAGGAATTGCAGAATCAGTATATTGCCCAAGGCCGCTATGCCACCGAAATAGATGTCCAGACGGTTCCAAAAACCCGTAATCGTGTTGAGATTCATATTACGATTCGTGAAGGATCCGTTGCCAGTATTCGTGATATTCATTTTGTTGGCAATGCCGCGTTTTCCAATGATGTGCTGCGGCATCAGATGCAGTTGAAGATTCATCATTTTCTTTCATTTATTAAAAGTGATGATAAGTATTCCAGTGAAAAGCTGCGTGGCGATCTGGATCGGGTGAAATCCTGGTATCTTGATCATGGCTATGCAGCCTTCCATATCACATCCACTGAAGTGACTTTAAGCCCGGATCACAAACAGGTCTATATCGAAATTGACCTGCACGAAGGTGGCGTCTATAAGGTGTCGGATGTCAAGCTGGTTGGTGACCTTACGGTCCCTGAGGACCAGCTCAAGCCATTAATTCTGGTCAAGAAAAATCAGGTATTTTCCCAAAGCCTGCTGACCGCAACCGATGATCTGATTGCCAAGCGGATCGGCAATGATGGATATGTGTTTGCTCAGGTTAATGCGGAACCCACGTTGGATGATGTTCATAAAACGGCAGCCATTACCATTTACATAAACCCGCAAAATCGGGTTTATGTGCGACGTATCAATATTAAAGGTAATGAAAAAACGGATGATGAAGTGGTGCGTCGGGAAATGCGTCAGTTTGAATCGGCGCTGGCCTCCAATGATCGGGTGGATATTTCCAAGCAGCGTCTTGAGCGTCTTGGGTTTTTCAAGACCGTTAAAATTGATAAAGAACGGGTTCCAGGTACCAATGACTTGATTGACCTGAATACCAGTGTTGAGGAGCAACCATCGGGCTCCATTGGTGCCAGTGTTGGTTACTCACAGGCCGTTGGCCTGACGCTCAGCGCGAACGTCAGTCAAAATAATGTCTTTGGTACGGGTAATTCTATTTCGTTAGGTATTACCCGTAACCAGATATCCCAATCCGCCAATTTCAGTTATACCAATCCCTATTTTACCGATGATGGTGTGAGTCGAGGTTATTCGATCTATAACAACAAAACCTTTGACTCTTATTTGAGTGTGACCACGTACTGGACTAATTCGGTGGGCGGGACCGTGAATTTCGGCTATCCGATTGATGAGACCGAGAATATCGGTTTTTCTTTTGGTCTGGATCATACCTCTGTTCAGGTTGGCAACCAGCCGGCACTCCTCGTGCTGGATTATATTCAGAAAGAGGGATCGTCGATTGATTCGGAAATCAATACGCTGACCTGGAGTCGAAGTACCTTGAACCGAGGGGTTTTTCCGACGGCTGGAGCGACCAATGCCCTCAGTCTGGAAATGACGGCCCCTGTTTCAAGCAGTAACTATTACAAACTAACGTATTCGGGTCAGACCTATATCCCGATCAGCGGAGATTGGGTGCTGCACCTGCGCACCATGTTGGGCTATGGTGCCGGGATCTGGGGTACCCAGCATTTGCCCTTCTATCGCAATTTCTTCACAGGTGGCATCGGATCCGTGCGTGGCTATCTGGATTACACAGTGGCACCGCGCAGCCCTTATATGATGCCCTACGTGGATCCGGTCAGCGGGCAAGTTGTCGCGGACCCCTATCCATCGGTGATTGGTGGCAATGCAGTCGTCAATGGTACGGCAGAAGTCGTTATTCCGATGCCTTTCCTTAAGGACTTGGCAAGCAGCATGCGCACGACCCTTTTTATGGATGCAGGGCAGGCATTTATGACCTATGCCTCTCCCTATGTTGTTGATAATCCCTCCTTGAGCAATATGCGTTACTCGGTCGGATTGGGTTTTTCCTGGCTGACACCGATTGGTCCGTTGACCTTTAGCGTCGCTAAGCCATTGCGTGTTCAGCCTTATGATCAGGAGCAGATCTTCCAGTTTACCATTGGTCAGGGATTCTAAAAGGAATATAAGCGGTAATACTGCTGACCAATGTCAGCAAATAGGCTAATATTGATAGAGTTTTTTATAAAAAATGCAAGGAGGTGGGTTGTGTTGATGTCGCGTGTAAGCAAGGCTTTGATGATGCTGTTGTTTGGCCTCGTATTGAGCTTGGGTGGTTGGGCAGCAGGTGCTTCGGGTCAGAGCGGCGTCTTGAAAATTGCAATATTTGATCCGCAAGTGGCTTTGTGGAGTTCCAATTTGGCTCAGCAGGCGTTGAAGAACTTCAAGACCGATGTCAAGGGTCAGGAAGATCAAATGAAGACCATTAAGGGACAGCTGGATGCGCTTGGAGAAAAGATGCGTAAGGACGCTTCAATTATGTCTCAGGCAGACCAGAAGAAAATTCAGGCACAAGGCGAGCAACTCTATCAGCAATACCAGAAATTAGCGATGACGGTCCAGGAAAAGAGCAAGTCGATGCAGCAGCAGGTTATTTCGACTCTGACGCCCAAACTTGAAAAGGCCATTGCCAAGATTGAGAAGGATGAAGCCTATGATCTGGTGCTCGATGCTCATGCGGCGATCATTTATCATCCCCAGCTCGATATCACCAAGAAGGTGATTGAGGGCATCAATGCGTTGACAGCTTCCGGGCAGTAATGCATGGCTGAAGTGCTGACATGGAGTCTGGCTGAACTTGCCAGCAGGTTCGGCCTCGAAGTTCGGGGTGAACCAACGGTTCGCATCAGTGGACTCCAAACGTTGCAGTCTGCCGGCTCTGAGCATTTGAGTTTCCTGGCTAATCGTAAGTACCTTGAGCAACTGGATAGCACGCGTGCCGCAGCAGTTATTGTGCACCCTTCGGCGCTGGATCGTTATCGCGGTCCGGCTTTGGTGACCGAGCAGCCATATTTGGCTTATGCCCGTATCAGCCGGATGGTTGAATCCTGTCGTCACCCCGTTGCGCAAGCAGAGATTCACCCGCAGGCGGTGGTTGCGCCGACGGCACAGATCGAAGATGAGGTTCGGATTGGTCCCATGGCTGTGATTGGTGAGCATGCTGTGCTCAAGCGTGGCGTGGTGATTGATGCGGGTGCCATCATTGGAGATCGGGTTGAACTTGGTGAAGATAGCCACGTTTTTCCAAGGGTCGTCATTTATTCTGACTGTGTTCTGGGAAAAAGAGTACGCATTCACGCTGGTGCTGTTATTGGCTCGGATGGCTTTGGTTTTGCGCCGGGTCCGGATGGTTGGGAACGCATTGCCCAGCTTGGCCGCGTTGTGATCGGTGATGATTGTGATATTGGGGCCAATACGACCATCGATCGGGGGGCGCTTGGCGATACCCAGCTTGGCCAAGGGGTCATCGTTGACAATCAGGTGCAAATCGCCCATAACGTGGTTGTTGGCGATGGAACGGCGATTGCCGCCTGTGTCGGGATCTCCGGTAGCACCCGCATTGGTCGTCGCTGTGTCCTCGCGGGTGGTGTTGGACTGGTTGGCCATATTCATATTGCTGATCAGGTGCAACTGACGGGTATGACCATGGTGACCAAATCGATTGAACAGCCGGGCAGCTACTCGTCTGGAAGTATTTGTGAACCGACTTCCCAATGGAAAAAAACAGCAGTGCGTGTCAAACAACTGGAGCGTCTGGTGGAGCGGGTAACCCGGCTCGAACGACGTATCCAGTCCGATCATCTTTCCTGAGTCGTCAAGAGTATCCCTATGCAGACATCGGTCATCATGGATGTTGAAAGTATTCGTAGTTATTTGCCACAACGTTATCCCTTCCTTCTTCTGGACCGGGTGACGGAACTTGAGCCTGGTGTCCGGGCAACCGGATTCAAGAATGTGACCATAAATGAGGAATTCTTCAATGGTCATTTCCCTGGCAAACCGATTATGCCCGGTGTGTTGATTGTTGAGGCTATGGCGCAACTGGCGGGCGTGCTTGGGTTTGTCAGCACCGGGCGTAAGCCGGCTGATGGTGTCATTCATCTGTTTGTGGGTGCCGACCGCTTGCGATTCAAGCGACAGGTTGTGCCGGGTGACCGTCTGCAGATGGAGGCATCGATTGGTGCCAGCAAGCGAAATCTTTTCAAGTTTGGCTGTAGAGCGACGGTCGATGGGGATCTGGCAGCCAGTGCAGAAATCCTGATTGCAGAGCAGGTGCTATGACAACGCACATTCATCCTACTGCGATCATCGATCCCTCTGCCAATCTTGCCGAAGGAGTTGAGGTTGGTCCGTATTGTGTGGTTGGCCCGGATGTTGAGGTGGGTGCAGGCACCCGGCTGCTTTCACATGTGGTTTTGAAAGGTCCACTCCGTCTTGGTTGCAACAATCAGGTCTTTCAGTTTGCAACACTGGGCGAGATGTGTCAGGACAAAAAGTACAAAGGGGAACCTACTCGTCTGGAAATTGGTGATGATAATATTTTTCGTGAAGCCTGCACCGTTCATCGTGGTACGGTTCAAGACGAGGGCTTGACCCGTATCGGCGACCGGAATCTGTTTATGGTGAACACCCATGTGGCGCACGACTGTCGGATCGGTTCAGATAATATCCTCGCCAATAATGTTGGGTTGGCCGGGCACGTACGTATTGGTGATGGTGCTGTGCTCGGTGGCATGGTTGGGGTGCACCAGTTTGTGTCCATTGGTTCATTTGCCATGGCGGCTGGTGGCGCGATTTTGTTCAAGGATGTCCCGGCTTATGTCATGGTGGGTGGAAATCCGGCCATTGCTCGTGGCATGAACTTTGAGGGGATGCGTCGGCGAGGGATGTCCACGGACGCGATTGCGGCTTTGCGTAAAGCCTATAAACTGGTTTATCGTTCCAATAAGCCTCTGGAGCAGATCATGCCTGAGCTGGAACATTTGGCTGCTGCGTTTCCCGAAGTGGCTTTATTTCATCAAAGTGTGCAGAATTCGCACCGTGGACTGGCGCGTTAACCGAAGGTAGGGAGAATAACCCCCATGCACAGGCCGATTCGGGTCGTAGGTATGGTCGTGGGTGAGGCATCGGGAGATACCCTGGGCGCTGATCTGATTCGGGCGCTGCGTCAGCATAATCCAAATCTGCGCGTGATTGCGGTTGCTGGGCCGCAGATGCAGTCGCTGGGCGTTGAGGCAATCGCATCGTTTGAGTCGCTTAATATTGTTGGGCTGTTTGAAGTGCTTTGGAACATCCGTCGCCTGTTACGTCTGCGTACGGACGTATTAACTGCGTTCCTGCACGAGCCTATTGATCTTTTCATTGGCATTGACGCCCCAGATTTCAACCTGCGCCTGGCGGGCAGGTTGAAAGAAGCAGGTATTCCTACGGTTCATTATGTCAGCCCATCCGTTTGGGCCTGGCGACAGGGGCGGGTTCACAGTATTGCGCGTTGTATTGACTTAATGCTCTGTATATTGCCATTTGAAAAAGAATTCTATGATCAGCACAAGGTACATGCCGAGTTTGTTGGCCATCCCTTGGCGGATCAGTTACCGCTGGACGCCGATGATCATGATGCCCGCCAGCAGTTGGCTATTCCTGAGAGGCAAGGTGTGCTGGCGGTATTGCCAGGTAGCCGAACCAGTGAAGTCCGGTTGCTCTCTGGGCCACTCAAAATCAGTATGCGACGCTATTTGCAGGAACATCCTCAGGACTTGATTATCATTCCGGCCATTTCAACGCAGCGACTCAAGCAGATTGAACACCTGTTTGCCCAGGAATTACAGGAATTCCCGGGTCGTGTGCGTATTCTTTCACCTCAGTATGGGCCGGGTGTGGGGCGGTTAGCTATGGCAGTTAGTCAACAGGTCTGGTTGGCATCCGGAACAGCAGCCCTAGAAGCCATGTTGTTGAAAAAGCCCATGTTGGTGATGTACCGCTTTCACTGGGTTACTTATCTACTGGCGCGTATGTTGATCCGCATTTCCTGGTATAGTCTGCCCAATCTGTTGTTGGGGCGACCCCAAGTGCCTGAGTTGATCCAGCAACGTGTTCATCCGGACGCCATTATGGAAGCAAGTCATCAGCTTACTGCTCAAGGGGACCGTTGGAGCCGGCTTTTTCGTGAACAGCATGAGCGGTTGCGACGTAATGCCAGTGAACGGGCTGCCCAAGCGATTATGATGCTATGGGAAAGGCAGTCGTGACCGATCTGAAACCACGGCTTATTGCCGGCGTTGATGAGGTTGGACGTGGTCCGTTGATCGGTGCGGTGGTAACGGCTGCAGTGATCTTGCCAGAAGGCATGAACATCGCTGGTTTGCGTGATTCCAAGAAACTGAGTGACCGGCAGCGGCGTCTATGGGTGGATCGAATTCGTTCCGAGGCAATCGCCTATGCGTATGGGCGGGCAGAACCGCATGAAATTGATGCATTGAATATTCTGAGAGCCACATTACTGGCGATGCAACGGGCGATACAGGCTCTGCCCATTCGGCCCGATGCGGTCATTGTCGATGGCTCGGTAGCGCCCGTACTTGATATGCCGGTGCAAGCACTGGTGCGGGGGGATGATCGTGTCCCCGCCATCAGTGCTGCGAGTATTCTTGCAAAAGTGGCCCGGGATGATGAAATGATTGCCCTTGACCAGCGCTATCCGGGTTATGGCTTTGCCCGGCATAAAGGCTATCCAACAGCGGAGCACCGCCAGGCGATCGTCCAATTAGGGGTTTTGCCGGAACATCGGCGCAGTTTTGCTCCGGTGGCCAACGTGTTGCAAGTCCTCCAAAATGGTGGTCTACATGAGCGTTGAGTTTGTTCATCTGCGGCTGCACAGCGAATTTGCGCTTGTAGACAGTGTCGTCCGTATTGATGAACTACTTCGCAAAACAGTGGCCCTCAATATGCCGGCAGTTGCACTGACTGACCCCTGCAATCTGTTTGGAATGGTCAAGTTTTATCGGACGGCTCGAGCCAAGGGGATCAAACCCATCATTGGATCTGATCTTCATCTGGGTGTTGAACCAGGTCAGCCCACGACCCAATGTACGTTGCTGGTTTGCAACAGCGAAGGCTATCGTAATCTGACGGAGCTTATTTCGCTCTGCCACATTCACAGCGCGCATCTGCCTCATCGTCCGTTGGATCCGACTTGGCTGAATCAACAGCGTGTTCAAGGTTTGATGATTCTGCTTGGTCGCCATAGTGATGTCGGCGAGGCCTTGGTGCGTGCCGATCGGCATGGGGCAGAGCATTGTCTCAAGGACTGGATCGAACTTTTTGGGGTTGGGCAGGTTGTACTTGAGCTCCAGCGTACGGGGCGCGAGGGTGAAGAGACGTTTGTCCATGCAGCGGTGCAGCTGGCACATCAATATGGTGTCAGTGTGGTCGCGACCAATGATGTTCGTTTTCTGGAAGCGGACGAGTATGAGTTGCATGAGACACGGGTTTGTATCGCTGAGCGCACAATGCTGTCTGATCCACGGCGTATCCGGCACTATAGTGAGGCTCAATATCTCAAGTCACCTGAGGAGATGCGTCAGCTTTTTCAGGATATTCCTGAGGCGGTCAGCAACAGTGTGCAGATTGCACAGCGCTGCAATCTGCATATTCAACTGGGCAAAAGTTTTCTACCCCAATTCCCGGTCCCGCAGGGACTTAGTCTGGAGGAGTTTTTCTGTCAGGAAGCTCGCCGCAAGCTTCTGAAGCGCCTGGAACGATTGATGCCGGGTGGTCGTGATCAGGATCCAGAACGTTTTCAGATGTATCAGGATCGCCTTGAATTGGAACTGTCCATTATCAACCAGATGGGATTTGCCGGCTATTTTCTGATCGTTATGGATTTTATTCAGTGGGCCAAGGATCATGGCGTGCCGGTTGGTCCGGGGCGTGGTTCAGGAGCAGGCTCACTGGTAGCCTTTGCACTTGGAATCACAGATCTTGATCCGACCCGTTATGATCTGCTGTTTGAGCGATTTCTCAATCCTGAGCGTGTGTCGATGCCCGACTTTGATATCGACTTCTGTATGGAAGGCCGAGATCGGGTCATCGAGTATGTGGCGCAGCGCTATGGTCGGGAGGCGGTCTCTCAGATCATTACTTTTGGTACGATGGCGGCCAAGGCGGCAGTACGCGATGTCGCACGTGTGTTGGGAAAATCCTATGGACTGGCTGACCGGATTTCCAAGCTGATTCCATCCAAACCACCTGGGATCACACTTGCAGAAGCACGTGCTGCGGAAGCACAACTTGAGTTATTGTTGACTTCACCACAAGAGCGTGATCATGAAGATGCTGTTGAGATTTGGGAGCGTGCCTGCAAGCTTGAAGGTATGACCCGTGGGGTGGGCAAGCATGCCGGTGGTGTTTTGATTGCCCCGGGCAAGCTGACTGATTTTACGCCGGTATTCTGTGATGAAGATGGCAAGTGGGTCAGTCAGTTTGATAAGGACGATGTAGAAAAAGTCGGGCTGGTCAAATTTGACTTTCTTGGCTTGCGAACCTTGACGATTATCGACTGGGCCATGCAGTCGATACAGAAAGTCCGTGAGCAAAGGGGGGAAACACTGCTGGATCTGGAAATGCTCCCCCTCGATGATGCACCAACCTATAAAATGATTGAGGAGGGGCGTACTACGGCGGTGTTTCAGCTGGAATCGCAGGGGATGAAAAACCTGCAACGAAAGCTGAAGCCTTCCAATTTTGAAGACTTGATTGCCCTGGTTGCCTTGTTTCGGCCGGGTCCACTTGACTCGGGGATGGTGGATGATTTTATCAACCGCAAGCATGGACGTGCGGATGTGGCCTATCCGGATCCCCAGTATCAGCATGATAGTCTGCGGCCGGTACTGGCCCCCACCTACGGTGTCATTGTGTACCAGGAACAGGTGATGCAGATTGCTCAGGTTCTGGCCGGTTATACCCTTGGCGCTGCTGATTTGCTTCGTCGCGCCATGGGCAAAAAAGATGCCGCCGAAATGGCACGTCAGCGTGCCTTGTTCACGGAGGGTGCCAGGGAAAAGGGCGTTGCTGATACACTTTCCGGCCCTATTTTTGATCTGATGGAAAAGTTTGCCGGTTATGGTTTTAACAAATCCCATTCGGCTGCTTATGCCCTGCTGTCGTATCAGACCGCTTGGCTCAAATTGCATTATCCAGCCGAGTTTATGGCCGCAGTGCTCACTGCTGAAATGCACAACACGGATGCACTGATGCCTTTGATTGATGAGTGTCGGCAATGCTCGATTCGGGTAGAGCCCCCACAGATCAATCGGTCTATCTTTGGGTTTGTTCCGCTCGATTCGACAGCCATATTGTATGGCCTGGGTGCGATCAAGGGGCTAGGCAGTGGTCCAGTGGAAGCTATTCTGCGGGAGCGGAACAAAGGTGGTCCATTTTCGGACCTGCTTGATTTCTGTACCCGGCTTGATACAAGCCAAATCAACCGGCGCAGTCTGGAAGGACTGATCCGCGCTGGCTGCTTTGATGGTCTTGGTGGGCATCGACAGACTTTGCTCAATCATCTTGAAGAGGTCCTAAGCTCTGCAGCGAGGATGCATGCGGACCGCACGATGGGTGTCCAGGATCTTTTTGGCAATTCGGTGCAGGATGTTCCTCGCCCCAAAATTCAACGTGATGACTGGCCGCTCCCGACCAGTGCCCGACTGATGCTGGAACGGGAAGCTCTGGGGTTGTATTTGACCGCACATCCCCTTGATGGTTTTTTACAAGAGCTTCGTCAGGCTGATGTCGTTCCGCTTGCCCAGGTCGAGCCGACTGCCCAAGGTCGTAAACTCAAAACAGCCGGCAAAATTGTTGCATGGCGCGTTGATCGAGGTGGTCGTGGGCAGGTCCTGTTGGAGGATGCTACGGGTCGATTGGAAGTTGTGGTGCAGCCAGAGCTTCTGGCTGATGTCAAACGCTGTCTCAGTGAGGATGCCGTTGTGATCGTCGAGGGTCCGGTTCGTCTGGATCGTTTTCGGGATGCGCCCAGCATGATGGTGCAACAATTAACCGATCTGGATCGTTTACGGGTGCGGGACGCCACAAGGGTGCGTTTGCACATTACTCATGATCTGTCATCCGAGATTCGGGAACATCTGGCCAATATTTTGAAGCAGGGTGCCGAGGACTCCCGGAACCAGCCGGGAGCCAAGCCGGTTGAATTGTTGACTGAGCCCGCAGACGAGGGCTTGCGCCAGCGGTTGCGCGCCCGTCTGTTGCTGTCGAGTCGTTATGCCATGCTGCCGACGCATGCCTTGATTGAGCGCCTGCGGGGTTGTTTAGGTGATGCCAATGTGGAGGTCCGCTATGACTGAAAATAATGGCCGTGGTCGGCAATCATCATTGTCTGTTGTTGTTCCGGCTTATCGCGAAGCCCGTAATCTGGAACGCTTGCTGCCAGCCCTAATGAACCAGCTGGCAGAACTGGTCGATCATTATGAGATTGTGGTGGTTAACGATGGCAGCCGGGATGGGACCGATGAACTGATGGTTTCGTTGCCGGCTGACTGGCCGGTTCACTATTTGTCTTTGTCGCGCAACTTTGGCAAAGAAGCTGCTTTGACCGCTGGTCTTGATGCCGCTCGGGGTGATGCCGTCATTCTGATGGATGCCGATTTCCAGCACCCGCTTTCAGTACTGCCCGTTTTTTTTCAGCACTGGCTGCAGGGTTATGATATGGTGTTTGCCGTCCGTTCTGACCGCAGTAGGGAGTCCTGGCTGAAACGGCATGGTACCGGATTTTTTTACCGGTTGATGTCGCAGGGCTCTGATATTGAAATTGTGCCCGACGCCGGCGATTTTCGTCTGCTTGATCGCAAGGTGGTACAGGCTCTGCGCAAGTTGCCTGAGCGCAACCGCTTCATGAAAGGCATGTACGCTTGGGTTGGCTTTCGTACCCTTTCGATTGAATATGTACCGGATGAACGTCTGGAGGGTGACAGTTCTTTTGGTATGGCCGCTCTGTTTCGGCTGGCCTTTACCGGTCTAACTGCTTTTACAGATTTGCCATTGCGTATCTGGAGTGGTCTTGGGGCAATGATTTCACTGATTGCGCTGGCCTACGGTGCCTTTATCGTATTGTCGACCCTCTTGTTTGGCCGGGATGTCCCTGGTTATGCCACGATCGTGACCAGCATTATGTTTTTCTCCGGGGTTCAGCTCTTGTCTGTTGGCGTATTGGGGGAGTATTTGGCCCGGGTTTATACTGAAGTCAAACAGCGTCCGACGTATTTGGTTGGGATTGAGCGCGACCAGAGTCCGCTTTCGCTGCCGGACAAGGGGTCGCAGTGAGTTCGCAACGGCAAGTATGCTGGTTTGTTCTAGTCGG
>JAJZUM010000197.1 GCA_021848605.1 Pseudomonadota bacterium
GCAGGATCACAAGGATCCAGGTAGGGGCGGAGGGCTCCGAACCGGCTGTGGTAACACGGCCCACGCCTGGTGAGACCGAGGTAAGTCGTGGTGGTGGTACTTCCATCTCCGCGCTCTGGTCGTTGAACCAGGAAACCCCCGCTACAACGTCGCAAGGCGTTTAGCGGTGGGAGACTTCATACGCAAGGGCAATAAACGAACGGAGCGCATGAGGAGCAGAGCCGGATTACCCGAATCTTCTGGGTCACGAACCAGCATGGCAAATGCCAGTGCTGCACCGATTCCCGGAACGACGGATATCCACTGGTAAGTCCGGCACCAAGAACTGTACGGTTAAGCCAGGAAGGACGGTATGATTTTGGGGAACTTGATGGAGTCTGACTCGGTTGCATGGCAGATTCACCAGACGAAACGTTCAGTGCTTCGAGGCGCGAAAATGCCGCTCGGCTGGATGCGGTTTGAGGAACGTTGGTAACCGGTTTCGGTCGTAGGGATCTCGCACATACGTGCATTCCTTGAATCGTTTATAAGCCCATTGATAGTCGGTGGGATCCCTGCGAATGACCTGTTCTACGGTCATATTCATGCCAGTTACGGAAGTCTGTAAGTTTTCACTGAAAAAAAGCGCATTAGCTTCTTCAAAATAAAGATTGAAGCCATCACCCGCGGGCCTTCGCCGAGCATACATGACAATAACCGAGCAGCGTGTTTTTTGCCAAAGCCGACTGGCAAGTACGGTACTCAAGGTTTCAATTCCAAAAAAAGGTACCCATACTCCACCTTGGGGCTGTGGAACGTGGTCGGGCAAAATGGCTACAAATCCGTTGCGTTTTAGTGCCTTCATCAGGGAACGTACGCCAGAGTCATCTGTTGCCACGAGATCGGCGTCCAGTCGGCTGCGCGCCTGGCGAACAAAATGATCCACACCAGCTTCTTTGGCAGGTTTGTACATGATGGTGGTATGAACAAACTGGTTGGTCCAGGCGTTCATGAATTCCCAGCTGCCGTAATGGGGAACCAACGCAATCGTACCACGACCTTGTGCCAAGGCATTGCGGAAGATTTCTTCACCATGAACCTCGCGGATCATGCCAATACTATATTCGGGCGGCATACCCCAGCATTTAGCAAATTCAAGAAATGTCATGGCCGTTGACTGCAGGCAACGTACGGTCGTTGCACGGTACCACGATTCATCCTGATCAGGAAAGCAAAGACGTAGGTTGCGCTCGGTAACAAAAAAAGGGGTGATTTGGGGCAGGAACCAGGCAAAAAAACCAGTGAACCGCCCCAGAGATTGTAGGAACGACAGTGGCAAACGAGACAAAAATCCAAGTAATGCCAAATAAAATTGATTGCGCCAGTTCGTCCTGTTCAACGGGTTATGTTCCTCAGTCGTCACAAGCCCTAAAATCAGGGAGGATATATGATCATGACAGTTTTTGCCATGTCTGGCAGTGCTGGAACAGCGTTTCGAGCCATGCTAACATGCGAGCTACGATTTCGAAGCTGGATGAGTATGATGAAGCGTTTTTTTCTGGCGGCAGTTCTCTTTGTATCGGTTTTACACGTCTGGTCTGCTGATGCAACCGCAGCCATTCGGGCCCGTTTTGCCCATACGTTTCCAGAAGTGCACATTAGCTCCATTCAGCCATCGCAGATTCCAGGCTGGTATCTGGTTCAGGCGGATGGTATGGCACCCATTTTCATGACTGCTGATGCACATTATATGGTTCAAGGGGATTTTGTTCGTTTTGATGGTGACAAGATTGTCAATGTCAGTGAACAAGCACAGCAGAAACAGGCAGTTGCCCGCCTGAATACCGTTCCTGCCTCTCAGGAAATTGTTTTTTCTCCACGAATAAAACCGCGCGCTGTCGTCTATGCATTTACTGATGTTGATTGTGGTTACTGTCGAAAAATGCATAGCCAAATGGCAGCCTATAATGCTCTGGGTATCGAGTTCCGCTATCTTGCCTGGCCGCGGACTGGACCTGACAGTATGACAGCACAACAAATGGCAGGCATCTGGTGCGCTGCCGATCGAACGGATGCACTGACTCACGCTTATTTAGGTCATGTGGATCACCAATCTGCTCCGGCACATTGCCAGCAGCTCATCAGTCAGGAATTTGCTCTTGGTGAGTCACTGGGTGTGGATGGAACGCCTGCCTTGTTTACCGCATCGGGTGAGCGCATCGGTGGCTATTTAAGTCCAACAGATCTGGCACAGGTGCTCGGATTAAAGCGTTAGATCGGTTCGTTTCATCAAGATAACGATCTGGTTCTGGTTTTAGAAATGTAAATGTTTATAAAAACAAGGATTGATGTGATGCACGATAAGCAACGACCTGTTCGGGTCGGGATCGTTGGGCTCGGTACGGTGGGTGGCGGGGCATTCAATTTGCTTAAGGCGAACGCTGATGAAATTGCCCGGCGAACCGGTCGACCGATTCTGGTTTCCCATATTGGCAGTCGTCGCGATCATCCAGGTTGTGATACCCAGGGTGTCAAGGTTAGCAGAGATGTTTTTGCCGTTGTTCATGACCCGGAAATTGATGTTTTGGTGGAAGTCATGGGCGGCACGACGATTGCGCGCGAAGTCGTCACTCAGGCTCTTGAATCGGGCAAGCATGTTGTAACAGCCAATAAGGCATTGTTGGCTGAACATGGCAATGAAATCTTTGCATTGGCTGAAGCCAGAGGACGTTTTGTGGCTTTTGAAGCGGCCGTTGCTGGGGGTGTACCCATCATCAAGGTGCTGCGGGAAGGTCTTGCGGCCAACCGAATCCATGCTGTTGCGGGTATCATCAACGGTACAGGAAACTTTATTCTGACCGAAATGCGGGACAAAGCTCGTGATTTTATTGATGTTCTAAAGGAAGCCCAGGAACTTGGTTATGCTGAGGCTGACCCAACTTTCGATGTTGAAGGCATTGACGCTGCTCATAAGCTCACTATTCTTGCTGCTCTTGCGTTTGGGATACCCCTCCAGTTCAGCAAAGTCTATACCGAAGGCATAAGTGCCTTGACGACACTGGATGTGGCCTATGCCACTGAGTTAGGTTATCGAATCAAACATCTCGGGTTGACCCGCAGAACCGGTGACGGCATTGAAATGCGTGTTCATCCGACGCTGATTCCTTGTGATCGTCTGCTAAGTCATGTTGACGGTGTCAAGAACGCTGTCCTGGTATTGGCCGATCCGGTGGGTTCAACACTTTATTATGGTTCTGGCGCCGGTGCAGGACCAACGGCCTCAGCGGTTGTTGCGGATCTGGTTGATGTGGTACGTGCGATGCAGGATCACAGTCCAGATGCCCGAGCCCGTGTGCCACATCTGGCCTTCCAGCCGGATGCACTGAATGACACTCCAATTTTGCCAATGATTCAGGTAGAAACTGCATTTTACCTGCGTCTTATGGTTGAAGACCGGCCAGGTGTCCTGGCGGAAGTGACCGGGATTCTCAGCCGTCAGGGTATTAATATTGAGGCGATTATTCAGAAGCCTGCACATGATGCGGGTATCATTCCGGTCATCATTTTGACACGTCCGGTCCTCGAGCAGCACATGAATGACGCGATCAGTGCCATGGCGAGCATCCCGGTTTTGCGCGAGCCGGTTGTTCGTATTCGTGTCGAGTCGCTTGACGCCTGACAACCAACAGATTTCACTAATTGAACATGAACAGGAATATTCGATGAGTTTTGGTAACCGATATACAGGACTGATTCACAAATACCGTGACCATTTGCCCGTGTCCGATGATACCCGGATTATTTCTTTGGGTGAAGGGAATACTCCATTGATTCGTCTCAAGAATATTCCTCGTTTATTAGGAAAGGATGTTGATGTCTACTGCAAATACGAGGGATTGAATCCAACGGGTTCGTTTAAGGACCGTGGCATGACAATGGCGGTTACCAAAGCGGTTGAGGCTGGTTCCCAGGCTATTATCTGTGCTTCGACCGGTAATACATCAGCGGCAGCTGCTGCTTACGCAGCCCGGGCAGGAATCCGTGCTTTTGTTCTGATTCCGGAAGGCAAGATTGCCATGGGCAAGCTTGCTCAAGCCATGATGTACGGAGCCATTACCTTGCAAATCAGGGGCAACTTTGATGAAGGGATGGAGTTGGTCAAACAGGTTGCTGAGCGTGTGCCGGT
>JAJZUM010000025.1 GCA_021848605.1 Pseudomonadota bacterium
GGTTCTGCCGATCTTGATTCAGCCCGAACTAGGCTCCGTGCCCTGCCTGGCGTACAGCAGCTGCACATTCAGGATGCAAAATCCTCGCTTCTCGAATTTGAAGCTCTCACTCATACTTCCGGAACAGCCGATCTTCTCGGGCGAAATCCTATGCCTGCGGTTATAACCATAGAGCCCATGCAACACGATCTCGCGAACATGACCCAAATGACACACAAGATCCAAACTCTATTTCCCGATGCGGATGTGGAGCTTGATGCTGCCTGGATGCAACGCCTGTTTGACAGTCTTGAAATTATGCATCGGCTCTTCATAAGTCTTTTTGCTGGTATGTCCCTGGCTGTTCTTCTTGCCATAACCAACACCATACGACTTGCTGTCGAATCACGTCGTGATGAAGTTGTTTTGCTGAAATTGCTGGGCGCAACGCACCGCATGGTTCGCCGACCTTTTTTATACATGGGATTTTGGTATGGTCTCTTGGGCGGTCTGATTGGTTCAGGGCTTGTACTCGGTACGGTTTTCTGGCTCAATACCCCTATTGAGCATCTAGCACGACTTTATCATGCTGATTTTCATCTGGATGCTCATTTTGAAGCATTATGCATTGGCATTCCCGGATTGGCTGGCTTTCTAGGCATCGCCGGTGCTTTCTTGGCACTTTATCAGCATCTTAGAGCATTGGAGCCACGTTAGATACCCCGTGGGGTAACAAACAATATACACGCGACTCGGATTGCTATGCTAATATGATGCATGATCATATTCGTGGAGGAGGTTTATCATGGCTATCAACATGCCACTGACCCCCGCCCTTGCGGTTCCTGGGGTCAATCTGGGCAGCTACATCCAGGCAGTCAATCATGTTGCTGTTCTGTCTGCTGAAGAAGAAAAGTCTCTGGCTGAACGTTTTTTCTTTGAACAGGATCTTGATGCTGCGCGTCAACTCGTACTTGCACATTTGCGTTTTGTTGTGCACATTGCCCGCAGTTATGCTGGTTATGGCTTGCCTCAAGCTGATCTGATTCAGGAAGGCAATATTGGCCTTATGAAGGCAGTCAAACGTTTCGATCCTCGCATGGGTGTGCGGCTGGTATCTTTTGCTGTACACTGGATCAAGGCAGAAATACATGAGTTTGTCATCAAAAATTGGCGCATCGTCAAAGTGGCAACAACTAAGGCACAGCGCAAACTCTTCTTTAATCTGAGGAGCATGCGTAAAGGGCATAGGCTTTCCAGTGCCGAAGCAGACGCAATTGCCGGTGACCTGAATGTCACGAAATCCCAAGTCCTGGAAATGGAGGGTAGGCTGGCGTCTTTCGATATGGCCTTTGATGTTGGGCCTGACGAAGAAGACGATGGTGTGAGCCATGCCCCTGTTCATTATCTTGAAGATGGGCGATATGATCCCGCCCGTATTCTGGAAGCAGAAGATCATGAAGACCATGAGGTCAGCCAACTTCAAGAAGCGCTTGCTGAGCTTGATGAGCGTTCCAGAGATATACTCAGTCGTCGCTGGTTGAATGAAGACGAAAAGGCTACGCTTCATGAGTTGGCGGCAGAATATGGTGTCTCTGCTGAGCGTGTGCGGCAAATTGAAAAAGCAGCCATGGACAAAATCAGAAAGTGCCTAGCCGCTTGATGCAAATCTATTGTATTAAGACAATGGGCGTCTCTAGAACGCCCATTGTGTTTCTCAAGACGCTTGGGTGTTGAGGAAAGTCCTTTGGTAGTTCATACAGATGACCTTATCGAGGTGAAACTGCAGGGCAGCAAAAAAACTGTAGATTCGGTAGCGACTGTTGCCGATCTCGTGGCAAGTCTGCAGATTTCAGGAAGACGCTTTGCAGTCGAAGTAAATGAGTTTATCATACCTCGTAGTCAATGGGATTCAACGCATCTTCAGGCTGGCGACATCATTGAAATTGTTCAAGCTGTCGGTGGTGGGTAGTTTTTATCCAGAAAGATAATATTTATGACAATATCAACGGATCGCTGGCAACTTGGTCATCGCAGCTTTAGCTCTCGCTTGCTTCTTGGAACAGGTAAATATCGTGATCTGAGCGAAACCAAAGCGGCAGTAGAGGCCTCGGGCGCAGAAATCATTACCGTAGCAATCAGGCGGGTCAACCTTGGACAGCAAGGACCTGAAAACAATTTACTAGATGTCCTTCCTCTTGACCGCTACACGCTTCTGCCCAATACAGCGGGCTGTTATTCAGCAGACGAAGCCGTTCGCACTTGCCGTCTTGCTCGGGAACTACTAGATGGACATAACCTCGTCAAACTCGAGGTACTAGGTGACCCTGAAACATTATACCCTCATGTTGCAGAAACTCTGAAGGCTGCTGATATCCTGGTTCAGGACGGCTTTGAAGTCATGGTTTATACCTCGGATGATCCGATTGTCGCCCGTCAACTGGAAGAAATTGGCTGTGCTGCCATTATGCCACTTGGAAGCCTTATTGGGTCAGGCCTTGGGGTGATCAACCCTTATAACATTCAGCTCATTGTATCCAATGCACGGGTGCCTGTTCTTGTCGATGCGGGTGTTGGCACAGCATCAGATGCCTGTTTTGCCATGGAACTGGGTATTACTGGTGTTTTGATGAACACAGCGGTGGCCAAAGCCGAGAACCCTGTACTCATGGCTACAGCGATGCGACTCGCTATAGAATCAGGGAGGTTAGCTTACCTTGCTGGCCGCATGCCTCGACAACGTTCTGCTCAGCCATCTAGCCCATCTCTTGGTGTCATCGGCTCGTGAATAACCATATTGATTCGTACCGAACCATTCAAACCTTCATTCGTCGATCCTCGCCATTAACGCATAGTCAACGACTAGGTATTGAACAGTATTCCAGTTCATACCTCATTCAAGGTAGCACAGAAATATCCAGCGCTGTGCTTTTCAATAATGACCACCCCCTCGTCGTGGAAATTGGTTTTGGAATGGGGCAGGCTTTAGCTCAGATGGCCCACGATCATCCGTCTCTCAACTTTGTTGGCATCGAGGTTCATAAGCCCGGTATTGCCCAAATTTGCTATGATGCCTACCAGCTACGACTCGACAATCTTCGGATTCTGGAAGGCGATGCCCTTGAACTTTTGCAGAATAATTGTCCTGCCAATTCCCTGCACCGAATTCAGCTTTTTTTTCCAGACCCATGGCCTAAGAAAAAACATCATAAACGACGGATCATACAGAAAAAAAATGCCGATCTCTTTGCCAGCAAACTGATTCCAGACGGAATTTTGCATGTAGCGACCGACTGGCAACCCTATGCTGAATGGATCTTGGAGATTATGGATGCTCATGTTGCCTTCGAGAACATGGCCGGCAACGGGCAGTATGTGGCCCGACCCGACGAGCGCCCCCTGACCAAGTTTGAACAACGCGGAATTAATGCGGGGCATCCCATTGCCGACCTCATGTATCTTCACAAGATCCACAAGGCCTAAATCGACAATTGTTGAATCTCTGACAACAGGATTTTAAGGGCCTTACCACGATGGCTGATCTGGTTTTTTAATGCCGGGTCCAATTCTGCAGCTGTACATTGGTATTCAGAGACCCAAAAATGAGGGTCATAACCAAAACCATGAGAACCAGCAGGCTGAGCAATGATTTCTCCTAACCAGTTTGCCTGCGCAATAATCGGTACAGGGTCATCCTCTGAACGTAGTAATACGAGGCTTGCATGATAGTAAGCCGAGTATGGTCCATCAAACTTCTGCAGCATGGAAACGAGCTTGTTGTTATTGGCTTGGTCTGAAGCTTGAGGACCAGCATAACGCGCAGAATAGATCCCGGGCGCGCCGCCCAACGCAGGCACCACCAGCCCCGAATCATCGGCTAGGACAGCAAGGCCAGATGCAGCACTTGCATGACGAGCCTTAAGCAGGGCATTTTCAATAAAAGTTGAGGCTGTTTCTTCCGGACTCTGAAGCCCAGCCTCTCGGAGTCCAATTATTTTTCCAATATAAGGCCGCAACAATGCACGAAACTCAGCCAATTTGCCGGAATTATTCGTTGCGACCAACAATGTCTTTTCCATGAAGACTGACCCGATAAATGGCAATTTCACCGAACAGGTTGGGCAGCCAACGCATTAACCTACCACTGTCCTGCTCCTGATTGACCGAAAAGCGATTGAGAATTGTTATCCCTTTATCTCGACAAAGCGCATCAAAATCATAAAATGTACAAAGATGAATATTGGGCGTATCGTACCAGTGATAGGGAAGTGCCTTGGACATGGGCATGCGACCACGACCAGCAAGATAAAAACGGGATCGCCAATAGGCAAAATTTGGGAAGGTTACAACCGCCTCGCGTCCGACCCGTAACATGTCCATGAGCAAATGATCGGGATGTCGTAGTACCTGAAGCGCCATCGTCAAAAAGACCGTATCAAAGCTGCCGTCCCGGAATCGGGTTAGTCCTTCATTGAGATCATGCTGTATAACATTAAGCCCTCGTGCAACGCAGCGTTGAATCTGGTCGGTATCAATTTCGATACCATAACCATGAACCTGACGGGTTCTGCGTAAATGATCCAGGAGTGTACCATCACCACACCCCAGATCCAGTACACTTGAACCTGCGCGAACCCAGCTTTCAGCCATGAGCAGATCAAGGCGCATGGATCAACTCCTCATAAATCCGGCCAAAATAGGTCTGTAGCAAATCCATGTAGCGGGGCACGGCCAGCAGAAATGAATCATGTCCCTGGGGAGCATCCACAATGACCGAACTGACATCTTTACCACTTGCCATGAGGGCATCAACGATTTCTTGGGAGCGTTCGGGAGAAAAACGCCAATCCGTGGTAAAAGCCACGACAAAAAAGGAACATTGGACATTGGCAAGGGCAAGATCAAGCCGGTCATCGGTCTCCCTCGCCGGGTCAAAATAATCCAGAGCACGGGTCATCAATAGATAGGTATTGGCATCAAAGTATCGAGAAAAAGTCTCTCCTTGATGACGTAGATAGGACTCAACCTGAAACTCGGCATCAAAACCAAAATGGAACTTTCCAGAACGCAAATCCCGTCCAAATTTGATACGCATGGCATCATCGGAAAGATAGGTAATATGACCGACCATGCGCGCCAGAATAAGTCCTCGTCGAGGATAGGTTTCATATTCGTAAAAACGGCCATCATGAAAATCCGGATCAGAAATAATGGCTTGACGAGCAACCTCATTAAAGGCAATGTTCTGAGCCGAAAGTTTTGGAGCTGAAGCAATAACGATGGCGTGTTTCAAGCGATTCGGAAAATCAATTGCCCATTGCAGTACCTGCATCCCGCCCAAACTGCCCCCGATCACAGCAGCCCAGCATGTTATACCAAGCGTGTCTGCCAAAAGCGCCTGAGTCTTGATCCAGTCGCGAACGGTCACCACCGGGAAATCAGGCCCATAGCAAAGGCCTGTCTCAGGATTGGGGGAGGAGGGTCCGGTGGAACCATGGCAACCGCCAAGGTTGTTCAACGCAACTACAAAAAAATGACGCGTATCAATAGGTTTGCCTGGACCAATACACACATCCCACCAACCGGGTTTTTCTTCACCCTCATGAAAGCCTGCTGCATGATGATGCCCAGAAAGGGCGTGACAGACAAGCACAGCATTACTGCGATCTTCATTTAGAGTGCCATAGGTTTCATAGACGAGCTCAAAGCGCGGGAGAATACGGCCACACTCAAGAGTCAATGACTCTTCAAAATTCTGGCGCCTGGGATGCACGAGTCCGACCGAATGTTCCCGATTCATGCACGTTCCTGTCTGTAGGGTATTGGCTTTATCATGAAGGCTACTGGCTAAATCTCAATTCCTGACCCAGATTTTGGGCCACATCATCCAAAAAAGCCAAATGGCCATCCAGTTCATCCATATTCTTCTGTCGATCTATCACATCCTGTCCCTGACGTTGAGCACTTTGAGTAAGTTCATTGACTTGCTGCATCCATTGCTGAACCTGAGTTCTGTGCTGCATGGTCTGCTGCATCAGGGGGCCAAGCGCAGCTTTGGACCATTGTTCAGCCTTTGCACCTGCCTGCAAATAAACATCACCAGCCAGTCGAGCCAAGGTTGCAAAAAACTTGTCCGTTGCTTTTTGCGCACCCAGCATATTTCCAAGCCTGGATTTGTAGGGTACTGATTGCATCTCAAGTTGGGAAAGATCGTGAAGCATAGAATCCATAGAAAAATGCGGAAACTCCAGGATACCTTCCTGCGATTCCTGGGCATAGCGCATATAGAGTTTTTGCACCATGGCTTCCATTGAGGACAACTCATCTTTCAAACGAAGCAAATCGGCACGCAAATCTGTAAACAGCTGGACAACAGCCTGACCTAAACCACTTCCAAGAACTCCTTGCTGGGCAACCTGCATGGCACGATCATGATGTTGTCTGAGTCGCTCCTGACCAACCATATCGCGAATCTTCGGTAACTGGGTTTCAATCATTTTACGTGCTGCATGTAAAACAGTCAGTCGGCGATTATAAACCTGTTGTTCTTGCTGTACCTTGCGAGTCAACATGACTTTTTCATGTTCACTTCCCTGGGGCTGCACCGACTTGATCTGTTGCGCCTCTGTGGCTAATGATCGTTGCCGATCCTCAATGCCTTTGCGTGTCAAAGCGACCATATCCAGAAAATCCTGAACGACCGTTTGACGCAACAAATTTTGTTTACTGGCTACGACAGACCGGGCAAGCACCTGTTCAAGCTGGAGCAATCGGCTGCGTTCAAGAAGATGCGCATCGGCAAGCAATCTGGCTTTGACACCACTTCGTGCGGACAGCGGAAGAACATGACCAACAGGCACTTCCAACTGCTTGGCGGTCACCTGCACCAGATGCTGAATCTGCTGATCAATCTCGGCTTCATCCTCATCCTCATCCCAAAGCATGTCGATTTTGTTTAAAACACCATACAGGGCAGCGCCGCGCCTTTCAACCACATCTCGAACATGATCTTTCCAGATCATATGATCCGTAGCGGTCAGGCCACTATCCGCCGAAAGAACAAAAAGCACTGCATGTGCATCCGGAAGCATGCTTAGTGTCAGCTCAGGCTCGGAACCCAAGGCATTCAGGCCTGGTGTATCAATGATGGACATACCCTGACGCAGCAGTGGATGATCAATATTGATTAAGGCGTGACGCCAGGCTGGAACATGAACCATCCCTGGATGATCAAGGGAAGCCTCCAGATATTCAACCTGGAAACCCAAATCCCTAGCCTCTTGTTCGGGAACTTGAACCGTTTTGGCCACTTCTTCAAATGCCTTCTTCATGGAAGAAATGTCATCCAGATTTATGGTCAAGTGTACCCAGTGTTCGAGTTGCTGTTTATAATCTGCGAGTAAGACACCGTCTTTTCGGGTATGAATAGGCAGAAGTTTGATATACGCTCCGGAGACCGAAGCATCATAATAGAGTTCGGTTGGACACATCGTAGTACGCCCAATCCGAGTTGGCAAAAGACGCTGTCCGTAATGTCGACAGAGCAGTGCATTGATCATCTCAGATTTGCCTCGAGAAAACTCCCCAACAAATGCGAGCAAAATCCGATCGTTTTTCAATGCACGCAGTGCCTGGTTCATGCGTGCGTCCATTTCCGATGTATTCATACCTTGGGCTTGCAACCACTGCCGGTAACGACTGATCTCTTTGACCAAATCCTGCTTCCAGCGTGTAAAAGCCCGCACATGTTGAGAAAGACTGTCCTTTTCTTCAACATTTTTGATTGTCGACTTCTGTGCGCTTTGTTGAGATTCCATGTTTATCCCTCATGCCTGGAAATGCTCTTCCACTCGCTTAATTCCTCTGGCCAATGCACCGTATTCCTGATCAACCAACGCTTGTCCCGAGAATGTACTCCATGGACAAGCTCAACATCACGCAGTGCAACGCCAAAAGAACGGGCCAGAAACATCCTGCACGCCTGATTGGCCTTATGATCCACTGCAATAGCCTTGACACGGATTTTCAACGCAGACCCATACAGACCCGCATAACCTTCTGTTCGGGCACCCGGCTGAATATGGCAACAAATCTCGAGTGCATCTTCACGCACTTGCCAAAAAATTCCCTTGTCTGGAAAAGACATCGTCACAAAAGCATAGCTCCCAGGCTCAAAAAAACATGCTGAACAACAACCTGAAGAATCTGTAGAGCAAAGAATACCAGCATGAGTGAGAAATCAATACCTGCAACAGGAGGCAGAATTTTACGGGCAGGAGCACACAGAGGTTCAGAAAGCTCCAGCAAAAGAGCATAAAGAGGATGATAACCTCCCGCAGCAACGACCCAGGACATGATCATCAGCAAGATAAGCATACCCTGATAAAAATACAAAAGTTGAACAGCCAACGCATAAAAAGCGGTGAACATCAACTGAACGAAAGGAATAATTTGATGAAACTCCATCGCTGAGTATAACGTCAGCTCAAGGGTTTTGATCATGACAATCATGACCAGCGCGGCCCAGTCAAAGCGCGTACTACGTGGTAAAGCCTTACGCAGTGGCTGCAATACAGGGCGGCTAACCCATTCAACCCACTGTGAGACCGGGTTATAAAAATCAGCACTCAAATATTGCAAGAGGAAGCGTAGCCAGATAACGGCCAGAAAAAAACCTGCTGCTGTTGAAAGCAAAAGATGGGCAAGATCCTGAGCTGCACTCATGAACGATGGTCTCCTTGATTGCCATTACCCAGCGACTGAGAACGCCTATAGGCTGCTTGCATGGCCTCATCAACGATTCTGCTCAGTTGGGCCTTCTCGAATACGGAGATGGCGGCAGCCGTTGTACCGCCCGGTGAGGTTACCCGTCGGCGCAGTTCCGTAACATGGACATCTGAACTCTGGGCAATCTTGGCAGCCCCAGAGGCAGTCTGCAAGGTCAAGGCACGAGCTGATTCTTCACTCAATCCCAGCCTCAAGGCCGCAGCCTGCATGGCCTCCATGAGGAAAAAGAAATACGCTGGCCCAGATCCAGACAACGCGGTAACCGCATCTATCTGATCCTCGCGCTCAACCGGTAATGCCAATCCAACCGCAGAGAGAATTTCGTGGCCTTGGGCCAAGGATGTCTCATCCAGTCCAGTAGCAGCATAATAGGCGCTGGCACCACACTGTACCAAGGCCGGTGTATTCGGCATGGCCCGAATAACACGCTCAGCTGAAGACCATTTTTTTAGAAGTGATGTCGAAATACCTGCCGCAACAGACAAAATCAGGGGTTGGCAAGAATGAAGCTGATCCGCCAGCGGCTTTAAAACCTCAGCCGCTACCTGTGGTTTCACTGCAAGAACAACAACATCGACTGCATCAACTAGCTCAGAGTTGGACTGGGTGGTTTGAATGGATTGGAGCTGATGTCGTTCAATCGTCCTAAGGTCTGGATCAGCCACCCACAACCGTTCGGTTGGCCAGCCCTTGGCAAGAAGCCCGCCTATAAGTGCGGAAGCCATATTTCCACCACCGATAAAACCAACCTTGTATGTCACTCAAGCCTCCAACAGGTCATATTTTTCACGTTGATCATAACATCAGTTTAAGATGCTCAGTGCGCGCGTTTGCCAAAAAGAGCTGTTCCAACCCGTACCCATGTTGAGCCAGCCCGAATGGCATCCTCAAGGTCATCCGACATGCCCATGGACAGCGTATCCATACTGGGCCACTGTTGAATCAGACTTGAAAGTACAGAAAATGTCTGTATGTGTCCCGGTGCGGGAATGGACATGAATCCGCGAAGACTGATGGCGGGCAAAGGCATGATGGCCTCGACCAATGACTGAACTTCATCGGGTTTGCATCCGGACTTACTATCCTCAGCATCAACATTGACCTGAAGGCATATCTGCAGAGGAGTTAATTTTTCAGGGCGTTGCTCCGACAACCGTTGAGCAATCAAAAACCGATCAACAGAATGAACCCAATCAAAATGCGTGGCAATCGCCAAGGTTTTGTTACGTTGCACTGGACCGATGAAATGCCAGTTCAAGTCTTTGAGATCACATAGCTTAGCCTGTTTCTGTAGAGCTTCTTGCACATAGTTCTCACCAAAATCCCTTTGACCAAGTTCGTAAAGTGCGCGGATGGCATCTGTACTCTGGAACTTGCTGACGGCCAACAATCTAACCGAACCCTTGGGTCTACCGCATTGTGCAACAGCATGATCAATACGATTCCAAAGCGTCTTCCAACGTTGATGCAGTTCACACATTGCAGTTCACTCAACATCTCATGACCGACTACACTTTATCGTACAACAGGGGTACGCGTCTGTTCTACTGCCGTAACTAGGAGAAAATGCCTTGGATATTACCGAACTTCTCGCCTTCAGTGCCAAAAACGGTGCATCGGACCTGCATTTGAGTGCGGGATTACCACCCATGATCCGTGTCGATGGTGATGTTCGCCGTATCAATCTTCCTGCTATGGAGCACAAGGAAGTGCACCGGCTTATTTATGACATTATGAATGACAAGCAGCGCAAGGATTTTGAAGAATTTCTGGAAACTGACTTCTCCTTTGAAGTACCTGGTGTCGCCCGATTTCGTGTGAACGCATTCAATCAGAATCGAGGCGCTGGTGCCGTGTTTCGTACGATTCCATCGAAAGTGCTCACCATGGAAGATCTGGGTATGGGAAAAGTTTTTCAAAGTATCTCTGATTTTCCCCGCGGTATCGTACTTGTAACCGGTCCAACGGGTTCTGGTAAATCAACAACACTAGCCGCCATGCTTGATTACATCAACTCCAGTCGATATGAACATATCTTGACTATTGAAGATCCTATTGAGTTTGTGCACGATTCAAAGAAATGTCTGGTTAACCAGCGTGAAGTTCACCGAGATACACTGGGCTTTTCAGAGGCGCTGCGTTCCGCCCTGCGTGAAGATCCTGACATTATTCTGGTCGGCGAAATGCGTGATCTTGAGACGATTCGCCTGGCTCTTACTGCCGCTGAAACAGGACACCTTGTATTTGGCACCTTGCATACCACCTCGGCTGCCAAAACGATCGATCGTATCGTCGACGTTTTTCCTGCTGAAGAAAAGGAAATGGTGCGTTCAATGCTCTCGGAATCGCTTCAGGCGGTTGTTTCACAAACTTTGCTGAAGAAAAATGGTGGAGGTCGTGTTGCTGCGCACGAAATCATGATTGGAACTCCTGCTATTCGTAATCTGATTCGGGAAAACAAGGTTGCTCAAATGTATTCCGCAATTCAGACGGGTGCAGCTTATGGGATGCAGACACTCGATCAATGTCTTAAAAATCTAGTACAAAAAGGTCTGGTCACTCAGGCTGTGGCTCGTGAAGCAGCCAAAACTCCGGATGCAATCTAAGGAACTATCATGGAATTCGAAGATCTTCTCAAAATCTTGGTGCAGCGTGGCGGATCGGATATGTTCATTACCGCAGGTGTTCCTCCGTCAATCAAGCTCAATGGCCAGGTCGTTCCCATCACCAAAACACCCTTGACCCCCGACATGACCCGGGACGTTGTATTTGGAGTCATGACCGAAGCCCAGCGCAAGGAATTCACCGAGGAAAAGGAATGCAATTTTGCCATCTCGGCTCGTGGCATAGGCCGATTTCGTGTGAGTGCTTACTACCAACGAAATTTGGTCGGTATGGTATTACGTCGTATTGAAACGTCCATTCCAACCCTAGAAGACCTGAAGTTGCCCGACGTGATCAAAGAGCTGGCCATGGGGAAACGTGGTATTGTCATCTTTGTTGGGGCTACGGGAACTGGCAAATCGACTTCCTTGGCCGCCATGATTGGCTATCGAAACCAGAACTCCCGTGGCCACATCATCACCATTGAAGACCCTATTGAATTTATCCATCAACACATTAACTGTATTGTCACCCAGCGCGAAGTTGGTATTGATACGGATAATTTCGAAGTTGCCTTGAAAAACACACTCAGACAGGCTCCTGATGTGATTCTGATTGGCGAGATTCGAACGCGAGAAGTCATGGACTATGCAATTGCATTTGCAGAAACTGGTCATCTTGTTCTGGCCACCCTGCATGCCAACAACGCCAATCAGGCGCTGGATCGAATCATTCATTTTTTTCCGGCTGACCGACATCAACAACTGTTGATGGATCTTTCGTTGAATCTGCGTGGCATTGTTGCCCAGCAGCTGATTCCGACTCCGGATGGCAAGGCTCGTCGTGCCTGTATTGAGGTACTGCTCAATACACCGCTGGCCTCTGATCATATTCGCAAAGGCGAAATCCATTTGCTCAAGGATCTGATGAAAAAGTCGAAGGAACTTGGTATGCAGACCTTTGACCAGGCACTCTATGCACTGTTTACCGCTGGAGAGATTACCTATGACGATGCATTAAGGCATGCGGACGCCCCTAATGACTTGCGACTAATGATCAAGTTAGGTTCAGAGACCAGCATTAAAACCCTTGATCAGGCAACACGAAATCTTACTTTGCAATCAGCTGACTAGACTTGAATCTCATCAAATCGTGGGGAAGCCAGCAAAGGCTGCCCCTTTAGCCAGACCTGACGAACCTGTCCTTGCAGTGAACGATTCAGATAGGGGGTATTGTGCCCTTGAGAGTGCATATTGGCATGATTGAGAAGCCAGCTTGCTTTTGAATCGTACAACAAAAAACTTGCATCCCCACCCGGTTCAAGAAAGGATTGTTGCTGAAGCAATATCCTGGCAGGATTGAAACACAGGGCATTGATCATGGAATCAATAGAAATTTGCTTGCTATCCACCAGTGACAGTGCGAGTGGAAGAAATCCGTCCACTGCGGAAATTCCCGGATCCGTTGCCGCAAAAGGAGCCTGCTTGGCGCTCTTTTCTAAAGGTTCGTGCGCAGACACAATGGCATCAATAATGCCTTCGTCAACGGCCGCACAAAGACTCTGCCGATCTCGCTCACTCCGTAGCGGAGGACGGATATGAGCCATGGCATTAAAATCCTCAATGGCGGCATCGGTCAATAAGAGGTGATGAATACTCACGTCAGCCGTTACTGGGAGCCCCTCCTGTTTAGCCCAGGCCAGTAACCGTACACTGCCTGCGGTTGAAACCTGTCCAACGTGTGTACGAACGCCTGTCTGTTCCACAAGAAGGAGCTGGGTCGCAAGGGCGACTGTCTCGGCCGTTGAGGGAATACCTGGCAGCCCCAAACGGGTAGAAATCAGGCCTTCATGAACACATCCCTGAGCCAGAGAAGGTTCCTCGGGATAAATGAATATCATCAGTTTTTGGGTAGCGGCGTACTGGAAACTTCGCAGTAGTGTTTCTGTCGATGCAATCGGATGGCGCACCTGGCTCACGCCGAGACACCCTGCCGCTTTCAATGCAGCCATATTCGACAGAACCTTTCCATCCAATGAACGTGTCATTGCGCCAACCACTTGAACATCAAGTGACGCACCTTGTCTGGCATGCTCCAAAAATGACGTCACTTGAGCGGGGACATCCAATACAGGCTGAGTATCTGGAAGAATCAGAACACGCCCAAACCCGGCCTTGGCTGTTGCAGTAAGCTCACCTGCCAACTGACGCGTATTTCTCAAACGATTCGACAAATCGGTCATGATTGGAAAAATCCATAAACCTGAGGCATGAACATGCGTTGAGGTTTCTGGGGCATGTCCTGTCCCGATGACGACACCATCGCGAATATGAACATCCATTTGTTTATTATTCAACAGGGTATTATGCACCCCACACAGCCACCACTCAGCCATGCTGAACCTCCCGCTGTCCCTGATACGCCATCGACAAGACCGCCATCCTCACTGCAATGCCATAATTGACTTGGCGCAGAATAAGCGACTGTGGTCCATCAGCTACGGCGCTTTCGATTTCGACACCGCGATTGATTGGACCTGGATGCATGACAATGGCACCGGAACGGGCAAGTGCCAAACGTCGCTCATTAAGCCCATACAAGCTGAAAAACTCTTCAGGACTTGGTATCAACACGGATTCCATGCGCTCATTTTGAATGCGAAGACAGATAATGACATCAACGCCCCTGAGACCATCCTCGATGCAATGAAAAATTTTCACGCCAAGTTCTTCGAGTTCTTCAGGGATGAGTGTTGCCGGACCAATCAGATGAATTGCAGCAACGCCCAAGGTACGAAGAGCATGGATATTGGAACGGGCAACTCGGGAATGACGAATATCACCAATAATGGCAACCGTCAACGACTCAAACGGCTCAGCAGCATGCCGGCGAATGGTCAGCATATCGAGCATCGCCTGGGTCGGGTGTGCATGCTGGCCATCACCAGCATTAATCACTGCAACTTGGGGGGTCACCTGCTCGGCAATAAAGTGAGCCGCTCCCGACTGACTGTGTCTTACCACAAAAATATCAGCAGTCATGGCCTCCAAATTCCAAAGCATGTCCCGCAACGACTCACCTTTGCTGGTCGATGATTTTGATATATCGATATTGACAACATCAGCGGAAAGGCGTTTGGCAGCCACTTCGAAGGTTGTACGTGTACGGGTACTTGCTTCAAAAAAAAGATTCATCACCGTGCACCCGGACAATAAAGGTTCATGTCGTATGCGCTGATCAGGAAGCAGGAAGGCCTCAGCACGATCAAGTATTTCGTTCAGCATTGATCGGCTAAGCCCCTCCGTACTGAGGAAATGACGAAGGCGACCGGCCGAATTGAGCTGAACGTTTCGGTGCATGGAGGGATTATTCATGGCGGCATTCCTGATTTGTGCCAGACTGATCCAGATTGGGCATCAGAGTATAGTCAGCCTAATGCTCCCTGATATCTGTTTTGAACCTGGATAAAGATTATGAACCAAAGTACCCCAACCGTCCAATGTCATGTCAAGACACATACATCAATCGTATTGTTGGCTGCTTTTCTTGTTTTTCTTTCACCAAGTAGCCATTCCGCCCTGCCTGGGGCCTTAACCGTTGATATCACCGTTGGTAAAAATTCAAACAGTATTTCATCAGACTCATGGAACAATGAAGTCGTACTAACCTCAGCCGCTCAGGGTTTGGCCAGTGCACATACGGAACAAGATTCCAATGGACTGGGTATTGGCGGTTCAATATCCTATTTTTTTGATCAGTTCGAGTTACCCTTTGCAGTCATAAATACGGGTATCGAAGCTGGTTTTCGTACACTAGGCAGTTCCACCCGTTCGGTGAACTGGAGTGGCGGCAGCAATGAAACCTTACACAACAACCTTAATATGGCTCATTTGGCACTTTCCATACAAGTCCCAATCGCCCGAAGCCCAATTTTCTGGCTCGGCAAGGCCGGGCTTGGCCTCACTGCAATGCAAACCCAGTTCACGACAAACATTGCCCGAGTCGGCAATTTTTCGAAGAACCAGGATACCGCCGAACCATATCTGGCCACAGGACTTGGCTTTGGCAATAATCGAGTGCAATTTCAGATTCTGGTTGAACATCTCAGGCTTCCTGCATTACCTGATAAGGTACTTGCCAGTGGGCAAGCACTTGGTAGCCAGTCAAGCCTTAACCTAATGTCATTCGGGTTTAGTTTCGTGCTTTAGTTTTTAGGTCAAACCTGCAAGGAATGACTGAAGCATAAGTGCAGCCGCATGAGCGTCGAGGTCAAGATCAGTTTCTCCGGATGCTTGCACGTGCCATGCAGCGGCCTCTGAACTCAGTCGTTCTTCCATTTCATGAACAGGTATTCCATATCGGTTGATAAGTTTGCGCTTAAAGGAACGGGCACATCGGGTCATGTTACTTTCAGCACCATCCATATGGACAGGGATACCAAGAACAATCTGATTGGGAGTCCATGTCCGAACCAGTTGATCCATGGCCGACCATTGCGGGACACCATCCCTGGCCTTAAGAATACAAAGGGGGTTGGCCGTTGCAGTCACGGTCTGACCAACAGCCACACCAATACGCTTCATTCCAAAATCAATGCCCAAAAATATTGCCTCAGGCATGACCAATTCCAGCATGAAGCAAACGTACATCAACACCCATCATGCGCGCTGCTGCACCCCACCGCTCATCAAAGGGCACTGAAAAGAGAATACTCTGGTCTGCAGGACAATTAAGCCAGGCATTTGCTGCCATTTCCTGCTCAATCTGGCCTGGTCCCCAACCTGCATAGCCCAGGGCAATCAGATAATCATCGGGACCATGCCCCTTTGCAATTGCTTGCAAAATATCTTTGGAACTGGTCACACGCAAACCATCGTGAAGAATTCGGGTCGATGTCCAGTCGCCTCCCTCATAATGGAGCACAAAACCAACATGTTGTGCGACTGGCCCTCCATTAAGTACCTTGGCATCAGGTCTGCGCAAACTGATTTGGGCTGGAACCGCTACCTCTTTCAACAGGTCATGAACGCTAAGGTCTGTAGGTTTGTTGATGACAAGACCTACGGCCCCTTCCGGATCATGGTGAAGCATGTAGGTAATACTCTCGCTAAAACGCGGATCCTGCATTCCAGGCATCGCAATAAGAAATTGGTGCGTGAAATTTGCTACAGGCAGCTTCACAATAAGCCTCTTTTAGAACCAACACCTGAATCGATATGGGGAATCTTGTGTGAAGAAACAAGGGAAGGTTTGCAGGCCGGTCGATTATTCATGACTACTTAGTCCATGATCATCAGCATATTTCCAAGTACGAATCACTCTCAATATATCCGCCTTCTTGAGCATTTGTGGTGTGAACGGCTGGAAAGGTTGAGCCTGCCAGACACTTCGCTCCGCTGCTGCATCCAGTATGGCCGATCCTGAGCGTTTCAAAACATCAATTTGCAGTACCCGACCATTACGATCAATCGTAACCATCAATCTTACTGAACCCTGCAGATGGAGAATTCGTGCTTGAGCAGGATAAAACTCATTGCCAACCAACTCAATCTTCTTGCGAAAAGCATCAATGTAGGTTGCATCAATGTCTGCTCGGGTCGAAAGGCTCGAAACCGTACTAATACGCGGAAGATGAGCATAAGCCTGACGCTGTTCTGAAAGCCGTGCCTCCAAAGTTGCAATCTTTTGGCTGGCTTCATCCGCATTCATATCCTTGAAACCCGACACCTCCTGAGTTTTCTGACGCATAAGCTGATCAGGAGCAGACCAGCTATGTGCTGCCGTTGTAATGACCGACTCCATATCCTTTTGCTGAATCTGCTTTTGCTGCATCTGGGTCGTCGCCTGAATCACCGCATCATGAAAGGGCGATTGCTCCGGGCTTTCAATGACAGCAGCTTCTTTCAACTGTCCACTACCTTTCTGATTGGCCTGAGCCAAAAAGTCAGCATCTCTGTTCTCCTGTTGATTACGATGTAAGGCAAGAGTTACTTCCATGACATGTGAATCAGCAGGGTGGGGAAAGCGGAATCGCACCCCGAAAAAAGCCATAAGATGCAACACAATGGCCAGGACAATGGCAACCAATAGACGATCTGTTGATATAAGGGTTGCATGGGCATTCATGATGTGTATGTTCAGGCCTCCAGATAGGCAATAAACTGGTCTGCAATGTTGAGGCGAGTTTCCGCTTCAATTTCTCTTAAACACGTTGGACTGGTCACATTAATTTCTGTCAACCAGGAACCGATCACATCCAGACCCACAAAATCCAGACCCCGCTCTTTAAGCGTAGGACCTAGCTGTTCACAAATCCAGTAATCTCGTTCGGAAAGCGGTTGTACTTTTCCTTTGCCGCCTGCAGCCAGATTCCCTCTTGTTGGATCCTTGTCCGGTATGCGAGCCAGACAATAAGGTACAGGCTTGCCTGCAAGCATCAGGATTCTTTTGTCTCCATCTCTGATTTCAGGAATAAAGCGTTGCGCCATGATGGGTGTAGCACCCTGAAGAGTCAGGGTTTCAACAATACTGCCAAGATTCAGTCCATCAGAACGGATACGAAAAATGCCTTTCCCGCCCATCCCGTCAAGCGGTTTGAAGATCACATCTTGATGCTCTTTATGAAACTGCATCAACGCTTCACTCTGGCTACTGATTAAGGTGGGAACACAGCACTGAGGAAACTGGCTAATGAAAAACTTCTCGTTACAATCGCGCAAGGAACGAGGCCTATTGACAACCCTGGTGCCCAAACTTTCTGCCAACTCGAGAACATAGGTGGCATAAATATAATTCATATCAAAAGGAGGGTCCTTACGCATGAGGATCAGGTCAAAATCTGCAAGGCGCTGTGCTGGAGAATTGGGGTGAAGAGAAAAACCAGCGAAAGCAGATACATCTCTTTCCAGACGGGTCACATATCCCATGGGCACACCATCTCGAACATGAAGATCCCCGAGTATACTGATCGCCAAGGTATGATCTCGACGATGAGCAGCTTCAAGCAGGGCCAGACTTGTATCCTTATGGGGCTTGATCTCGCCCCATGGGTCCATAACCATCAAAATGTTCATGAACTTTTCCTCACTACCAATTGATTAACTGTTTAGATTCCGTAGCTTTTTCGATATTGCAGCATGACATCCCTATGCTCGGCCCCAACCCCTTCTTCAGCCATAAAATCCATAAGATCGGTCATGCTCACAATAGAAGCCACTTTGATGCCAAAATTCTGCTCGACTTCCTGCAAGGCTGAAATTGTACCCATTCCGCGCTCCTGTCGATCCAAGGCGATAAGTACACCTGATGGTTCTGCACCGACAGATTTGATCAGGTTGATCACTTCCCGAATGGCTGTACCTGCAGTAATGACATCATCAATGATAAATACCTTTCCCTGTAGAGGGGCACCAACAATCGTTCCACCCTCTCCATGATCTTTGGCTTCCTTGCGATTGAAACACCAGGGCTTATTGATCTGGAAATGTTCAAACAGTTGTACGGCAAGTGCAGACACCAGAGGAATTCCCTTATACGCTGGCCCCATCAGTACATCACATGGTACCGGTTCATCCGCATAGGCCGCTGCATAAAAATAACCCAACTTTGCTAACGCAGCTCCATCATTGAATAATCCGGCATTAAAAAAATAAGGACTCTGCCGACCGGATTTAAGTGTGAAAGAGCCAAATTTCAATACGCCAACATCCAGAGCAAATCGAATAAAGTCACGCTGGTAGGGTTTCATGGATACACCTTTATGTATGCTAATCAGACAGCAAGCATAACCGAATCAACGCTCTTCAGAAACCACGACGAATCAGCTACACTCAGAGCCATTTTTCAGAGAGTGCTACAAGCCATGAAAGTTGCCTCGGTGAATGTCAATGGATTGCGCTCAGCAGCCCGCAAGGGATTTATTAACTGGCTACAATCAAGTTCTATAGATATTTGCTGCCTGCAGGAAATTCGGATTCAGGAGAGTCAACTTGATGAAACCTTGCGACCTGGCCCTGAATGGACATGTCTCTGGTTCCCTGCCGAACGCCCAGGCTACAGCGGAACAGCACTCTGGACCCGGATCAAACCTGACAGTCATGTACTTGGCTTGGGGTTCTCTTTGTGCGATCAGGAAGGGCGCTGGATTCAGGCTCATTTTGGTGCACTGACCGTTGTGTCGCTCTATCTCCCCTCGGGAAGTGCATCAGAACAAGCCCAGGAGCGAAAAAACATCTTTCTCGAATCGCTTACACCCATTCTTGCTGGGCGGCATAATCAAGACTCCCGATGGATTCTGTGTGGTGACTTTAATATTGCCCACAAGGAAATTGATCTTCGCAACTGGCGCGGCAATCAGAAGAATTCGGGTTTTCTGCCTCATGAACGTGCCTGGATGGATCATTTGTTTGGCCCATTGGGCATGCTGGACGCATTTCGTGTTGTGGATCCAAGCCCCGACCAATATACTTGGTGGTCGCAGAGGGGACGGGCTTATGACAACAATGTTGGATGGCGAATTGATTATCAGGTTGTCTCATCGTCCTTGAAGTCCAGGATCCGCTCTGCTGAAATATACAAACAACAAAAGTTTTCTGATCATGCACCTCTTATCATGGAATACGACTTGTGAAACATGCCGCTCCTGATTTGGCCTTGCTTGAACGCTGGCGTGAAGATCGTACTATCAACTTTGAACTGCGTGGTTATCAATTGGCACTAAGCAGCACCTGGGGGCTTTTTTCACCTGAACGGATTGACGATGGCAGCCTCTTGCTGCTCGAACACACTGAAGTTGCTGAGGACGAACATATCCTGGATCTAGGATGTGGTTATGGCATCCTTGGACTGCACCTAGGGCAACGTGCTCACCGTGGACGTGTCCTGATGGTTGACAAGGATTTTGTTGCTGTTGAATATGCACGCAAAAATATCGCTCTCAACGGGCTTTCACACATTGAGGCACAGTTGAGCAATGGACTTCAGCATATTGAGCCTGTACGGACATTCGACCTAATTGTCTGTAATCTCCCTGCCAAGGCCAGTAAAGAACAACATTATCTTTTTCTGAACGATTGCAAGAATCATCTCAATACAGACGGACGGCTGGTCATCGTTGCGATTACAGGCCTCAGGCAATTTATCGCCCGAACCAGTTCTGAGATTTTCGGCAATTATGAAAAAGTAAAGCAAAGCACTACGTATACGGTGAGTTGCACACGAAAAATGAAGTTAGTCTGATCGGGAAGGGTATTTTTCTGGCCAAGATAGCAAATCCATCCAGAAGGTCCATCCATAACGGTCAAATTCTATAGCTGTTTCAAAATACGTCTGGCGACTGGATGCATCAATCCAGTCTTCAGGCAACCAAGGATCCCGATTGATTTGCCTGATGACTTCTCGACCTAGTAGGAAACTTTCCCGGGCCGCATGCTCTGTTTGCATATGACGAGCTGATTGCATCCAGGAGCGCATACGAACAGTCATTTCTAAATATTGTTGATCGAGTTGCTTAATGGGCCAAAGATTCTTGATGTATTTCTCGTCCAGACCAGCAATATGCTCTGCTGATACCAATACATGATCTGCGGTCATTCCCAATGTCACCAGTCTTTGCCGAACCTCTTCAAGACTGGCCCTAAGATTATCCGGACGCACATGTATATCTGAGGCCACATCCTGAAAACCCATCATACCAAGAGCGCGCGCCCGATGCCGAATCTCGGTTCGGTCGTATTTTGGACGCTCAGGAAGAAAAGCAAAGAGAAAATGTCCTGTCCAGGCACGAATCCGATCTTGTGCATAACGCCAAGATCGAATTTCTTGAGACATCGCCTGAATCTGTTCGCCAGCCCCATAGAGGCCTCGCCCTTCTGATTTTAGCCAATGCTGTGCAACCAATCGTGTTACAGCCACCCGCAGACTGTTATCTGAGATTTGAAATAGCCGTGCGGCCTGTAAGAGCTCACGAACCGAACAAGGCTTTGGATATCGCACCATCACCAGATCCAGTATGAGAATTTTCGGCTCAAGAATCACGAAACTACCACCCCAATACCTGTTGCTGCGCCTTGATGATTTGCGAAATACCCTCATGAGCGGCATCCAGCATCTGCGCCAGCTGTTCTCGTTGCAAAGCTGCGCCTTCTGCTGTGCCCTGAATTTCAATCAAACCAGCTTGCTGGTTCATGACAATATTCATATCCATATCGCATTTTGAATCCTCTTGATAATCAAGGTCCAGAAGTACCTCATGATCAATAATACCAACGGATACTGCGGCGACCAGCCCTTTGAGTGGATCCTGTTTAATCATCTTTCGCTCCAGCATGGTGGTCAGTGCATCCACCAAGGCTACACAGGCACCACTAATGGACGCAGTCCTTGTACCTCCATCAGCCTGAATAACATCACAATCAATATGGATAGTATTTTCTCCAAGTTTTTTGAGATCAACTGCAGCCCGAAGACTACGACCAATCAATCGCTGGATTTCCTGAGTTCGACCCGATTGCTTGCCTCGTGCAGCTTCCCGTTCAGAGCGGGTATGTGTTGATCGCGGC
>JAJZUM010000198.1 GCA_021848605.1 Pseudomonadota bacterium
GATCTTCCATGGAGCCAGACCTCTATCCTTGGTTCAATTCAGAACAACTCAATTTTTGGAGCGGTATTGCCTTTTGTCGTTGACGCCGAACCACCGACAACGGCCTGATGCACCTGCCGCTGACTGTCCATGGCATAATCAGCGAACAAACGATCCAGTTGCTCGGTCAGTCGCTCAACCTTCAGGGGCTGCACCAGGGCATGCTCCAGTTGCAACTTCAAATCAGCCATAAAAGCATCCAGCGTACCGAGTGCAGCGCTGACATGTTCCATCTGCTGGCGCGTCATATCCTGAAATTGCAACTCACTCAAGGTTGCCATGACCTGACGATCGACCTCGGCGGCCCCCTGATCCATGCTCTGGGTAAAATGAATCACATGCGAAGCCAGTTCACGAAAATGATCCCCCGCCACTTTCAATTGATCCGCAATCGCACCAAACTCGGCCATTTTCTCTTCTGCAGAACTCAGATCCATACGCTCATTCAGTTCTTCCTGAATGGAGTGACTCACCTCGGCAATGCCCTGGGTAATCTTGGAGGCAGCCACCCCGGTCTGCTCGGCCAGCGACCGTACCTCATCGGCCACCACCGAGAAGCCCCGACCGGCATCGCCAGCACGCGCCGCTTCAATGGCTGCATTCAGAGCCACCAGGTTGATTTTCTTGGCCACATCCTGAATCAGTGCTGCCAAAGGACTGAGGGACATAACCTGACTGACAATCAGTTCAAAAGTGCGATGCGCATCGGCAATGTCGCTACTACGCTGGTTCTGATAGGCCTTCAGGTCTTCCAGTGCTTTTAAATTATTGACAATCTGCTCGTCCATGTTACCGGACAGATCACTCGAATACACTTTGGCCTGATCCAGTTCATGGGTCACCTGTTGCAGGGCTGACTGGATCCGGTTGATCTGTTCCACAATATGACCGGCGGCCTCCTCAGTGGACTGAGCCACCTGAACCAGATGGGCGCGAAGAACATCATTAAACACCGGCACTTCAGCAAGATTATGGGACAGCGTATCAAAGTTGCTCATTGCCTGCGCCTGCAGCCGGGCCATCATTTGTACATTCTGAGCGTAACTGCCTTTGAGTCGATTCAGCAAAAAACGTTCCACGAAAAAATGATACAGCGTCGGCAATGCCACCATAACCAAGGCCAGAATTGCATCGTAGTACCAACAATTTAAAAATTTATAAAGTGTCTGCCGAAAAGGTTTTCGTTCATATAACTGGTGCAGAACATGAAAAAAACCATAGGTCAGTAAAAACTGCAGCACAATGGCACCGACATTGACCCAGAGCCGCCAATTGCGGGACTGATTGCGTTCGGTCAAAATCCCAGGAACCAGATCAACCGATTTTTTCGTCGTCATGCTCCTACCCTCGGCAATCCGTTTTGATCCTGAACCTGCTGCAGTTTTTGTCCCAAGGACTTGTCCCAAATCATGACATGCGAAGTCCACCAACCCCGGAGAAAGGCCTCGCGTTCATCCATATCCACCATCTGTTCAAGGTGAGTCAGCTTTTGCCAATATTGCCGATGTTCACGGACATGGGCACTGCGCTGTTCCCAGTTGGGGAGATAGCGCTCCATCAACAATTCCTCACGCATAAAATGTTCTGCGGCATAACTATTCAGTTCCTTTGACCAGTGCTCACCGTTAAAACGACCCCGACGTAGATCAAAGATGGCCTTGTTAATCAATGCAAACAACCGGCGATGATCAGCGTCGATGGCGCGCACACCCGTCTTATATTGATCGTTCCACTCTAGAATATGACCCATAAGCTGCCCTTCCTCTAAAAAAGCTCAATCCGCTTATGATCTGACTTAGCATCCGTTGCCGCTGCCTTCGGTTCAGTTTCCTGCTCTTGCAAGCTCCATTCCTGTTCCATCACTTCTTCGACATCCGGTGTTACCACCGAAAGTCGCCGGCAGAATACTTCCCCATTGGGCAAAGCAATCACCTTGCGCGACCAGGACCCGCCCAGATCTTCCGCCAGCAGCGGGATTCCCTCACGCTCCAGCCAGTTACGGGCAAAACGGGCGTTGTCTGCACCAATCATGGTGCGCAAGGAGTGAACCACAGTCCCCCCGCCAAATGCCTTGGCCTGCAAATGCTGTTTGCGGCACCCCCTTGCCATCATGGCATTGACCAAAACCTCCATGGCATAGTCCCCGGCCAAAACCGTGTTGTCTTCTTCTAGGATGCTTTGCGGATGGCGTTTGGGCAACATGAAATGATTCATGCCCATCAGTTGCATGCGTGGGTCGTGCATACAAACAGCGACACAGGAACCGAGAACCGTGGACAGAGGTCGATCCGATTCAACGGACCATCCACCCGGATGCAGTACCTTCGCCTGTCGTTCCAGAACTTTAGGATCATCCGACCACACGGCTGAACCTCATCAATTCACCGGCAATATCGTACAGCGGCACAACCTTATCGACAGCGCCACGCTTGATCGCCTCATGCGGCATGCCAAAAACGACACAGGTTGACTCATCTTCGGCAAGAGTGGAGGCCCCAGCCTCATGCAAACTTTGCATGCCCCGGGCACCGTCATCACCCATGCCGGTCATGATCACGGCCAGCGTATTGCGACCCGCCACCTGGGCGACCGACCGAAACAACACATCGACCGAAGGCTTGTGCCGGTTGACCACTGGTCCATCGGCCACTTCGACATAGTACTGGGCACCACTGCGCTTGAGCTGCATATGACGCCCACCCGGGGCAATTAAGGCTTGACCGGTCATGACCCGGTCACCGTCGCGGGCTTCGCGCACCTGAATCTGACACAGGCCATTGAGGCGTTCGGCAAACATGGCGGTAAACTTCTCTGGCATGTGCTGTACCACCACAATGCCACACACCGAGCGGGGCAACGGCGTCAATACCGCTTCCAAGGCCTGGGTGCCACCGGTTGATGTGCCGATGGCAATCACCCGATCCGTTGTCTCTGACAAGGCATGCACCGGCTGATGATCCTGATGGTGCACCAGTGCCGTTCGTGCGGGTGTACGAACGACCCCGCGCTGCATTCGATGAACATTCACCTGGGCTGCCGCCTTCACAGCAGCCACCAGATTGGCCGATTCATCTTCCAGGAAACTGTTCAATCCAAGCCTTGGCTTGGTCATGATGCTCACCGCCCCTGCGGCCATAGCCTCAACTGCCATCTGGGTACCCGTCTCGGTCAGGGAGGAACAGATCACCACAGGGGTTGGATGTTCTGCCATGATCTTGCGCAGAAAGGTCAAACCATCCATTCGGGGCATTTCAATATCCAGCAGCAGCACATCTGGCCATTGCTTGTTCATCGCTTCCATGGCAAAAATCGGATCACTGACCGCACCAATCAGCTCAATGCCCGGATCGCGGGCAATCAGATCCCGGGCTGCCCGCCGGACAACCGCCGAATCATCCACGACCAGAAGCTTGACACGACTCATGCCCGCATGCCCCGCTCATGGCCGCTCCGCCCATAGATGGTCGGCTGGACGCTCACCAGATTGGGGGCTAAACCGTTCAGGGATTCGGAGTGGCCAACCACCAGATAACCCTCTGGTTTCAGTTGACTAAGCAGGTTTTCTACAACCCTCTTTTTGGTTGGTGGATCAAAGTAAATCATGACATTACGCAAGAAGATGACATCAAAGGCCTGAACATCAGCTGGTATTTCCAGCAGGTTACGTACCTCAAATTCAGCATGATCACGCAGGGATCGATCAATCAAAAACGTCCCTTCCTGACGACCGACCCCTTTCAGACAATATTTGCGCCGCATCGCATCGGGTAAACCACGCGTGCGTGCATCGTCGTAATGAGCAGCCCTCGCCTGCGCAACAACCTGTGCCGAGATATCACTACCCAAGATGCTCCAGCGGGCCGCCGTACCCAAGGTGTCGGCCAACACCATGGCCATGGTCCAAACCTCCTCGCCACTACTGCAGGCCGCACTCCACAATCGCGGCGCCGTTGTGCTGCGCTGACGCGCCCACTGTGCCAGCCACTGGAAATGCCGTTCTTCCCGAAAAAAATAGGTCTCGTGGGTCGTCAGGACATCAATCAGCCGCTGCAACTCATTGGGGTCATCACCC
>JAJZUM010000199.1 GCA_021848605.1 Pseudomonadota bacterium
TGACTACTGTCGAGGAGTTCGTAGCCGGGATTTGGCTTGGGCATTAAACCACTGCTGGCCAACTTCAGCTTTGCCTCCACAAGATGCTGCTGATCGACCATAATGACCCCACTATCAGGATCCAGTCGGTAATCAATATGAGCCTGTTCAAGCAAGGCACCAATTTGAGCCGCCGCCTGCGGATCAGGCTGGGTCACCAAAGTCTGGTAGGAGGGTTGTCGCGACCAGAGCACCACCGCAAAACCCAGTGCAACACTGGCGGCAAGGCCGACCATAATTCCGATCTGGCGCAAAATGGTTAATTTGCTCAAATTATCCAGCATGGTTGACTGGACGCTGGCATGACTCATGGCACTGGAAACTTCACTGGCAGCTTCAGACATGATGCGTTACCTCAAATCGACATGCTCATGATTTCTTTATAAGCATTAATAAACTTGTTACGGACCTGAGTCATTCCTTCAAAAGCGACATTAGCTTTTTGCATGGTGACCATCACTTGGGTCAAATCAACCTTGCTATCCCCCATCTCAAAAGCTTGTGCCATATTATTGGCACTTGTCTGCAATTGATTAACATTACCGATGGCATGACCCAAAACCTGTCCAAAGGACACAGCCGGGGCAGAAGGAACCCCTTGGGATACACCGACGGCCGGCTTGATTGCGGCATCCAGCACACTGCTGGCACCGGATGCATCAGCTTGCTGACGCATCCGGTCCATCTGAGCCAGCAGCTGGGACATTTGACTGACACCCTGAATCATGATCCACCTCGAACCACAAGGAATAATGTGCAATGCCAAAGACAAAGCACAGATCATGCCAAGAAAAATTATTTGACGACGCGCAACGCCGGGCGTTTGCCTGAGCTCTCCTCTGTAGGCCCTGAGTCTTGCGGAGGCTGGGGCTCCTCTTCTTCAAAGAACATGCCCTGTCCATTTTCACGAGCATATATGCCCAGGACAGCGGCGATGGGAATATACAGTGAACGAGGAACGCCACCAAAACGCGCTGAAAAACTCAGCGCATCGTTGCCCATGTGCAGCCCCTGCACCGCCGATGCGCTGATATTCAGTACAATCCGCCCATCTCGTACATATTCAACGGGCACTTCCACATTGGGCATTTCCGTCGCTACCAAAACATGTGGAGTCATGGCATTGTCCATGAGCCATTCATAAATAGCCCTAATCATATAGGGTTTGCTGGATGTCATCATCGTGTATTCTTGTTCCTTCAAACCGAAAAGACAAAGTTTAAACCCATTGAACGGCATCGGCACTCAGGTCATCGGCTTCTTTTTACGACTGGTACGACGCCGCCCTTGCTTAAATTCATCAAGAACGCTGGAAACCTCAGCGCGCTCAAGCATCAGTGCCGCCATTTTACGTGCCTGGTTCACTTCCCGTGTTGTGAGTTGAGCACGCATCCGATCAAGGCTTTTCTGCCACAGGTCAGGAGCCTGATCACCCGCTTGCATGATCGCAGCACGCAACAAGGCATGCGCCAAAGCCGGCGAGGTTTCAACTCCAAGACCCTGTTCGTAGCAACAGGCCAGATCATACAAGGCAACTGTCGAGCCACGATTGGCCGCTTCCAGAATCTTGTCTGCCTTTTTGAACGGATCTGCTGCAGCTTCCTGAGTGACACCCGCCGATGGAATCGAATCCGTCGTTTGCCCCAACTCATTGGCACGTTGTCTCCAGAATGCCACCTGCACCGGATCAGACACCACGCCTTCGCCCCGAGTGTACACATCCGCCAACGCCAATGCCGACTCTCCATGACCTGCCGCAGCCGCTATTTGCCACCAACTGATAGCACTTTGCACATCGGTTGATCCCGCTCCGCCTTCGGCAAGCGCTTTGGCCAGATGAAACTGGGCATCCAGATGCCCAGCCTCTGCGGCTATGCGCCAATGCTCCATTGCCTGGGCTGGGTCAGAGGCGATACCCTCGCCAGCATATAAGGCTGTACCTAGATTGAAGTGTGCCAAAACGTGCCCTTGTTCAGCAGCCTTTATCCAGCACGAACACGCCTGAACCGCGTCGACGCCGATCCCCAGTCCTTTTTTCAACATAAAACCCAGATTATTCAGAGCATCAGCATGTCCTTGTTCCGCTGCAAAACGGTACCAACGTACTGCCGCAGGCTGATCAGTGTCTCCTCCCTGCCCCCAGTAGAACAAATGAGCGACCTGAACCGCAGCCTGGACATGACCTCGTCCTGCGGCGGCCAGATACCAGGTGCGTGCCTCTGCCACATCCTTGGCAACACCGAAGCCTCGTTCATAGATCTGACCCAAGGCATACAAGGCTTCGGCAAACCCCTGGGCCGCAGCTTTCTGAATCCAGAATAATGCCTCATCGACATCCTGGGCTCGTCCACGACCATGCAGCAACATTAAACCAGCCTGAAGTTGTGCTGCTGCCAAACCCTGTTCAGCAGCACAGAGAAACCAGCCAAGGGATTGCATGTCATTCTGTTCAACGCCCCGACCATGATAGTACAGTCCGGCAAGATTATTCTGAGCATGAGCACAGCCAAGCCGGGCAGCTTTCTGGTACCAAACCCGTGCTGAATCAAGATCAACGGCAACTCCTTTACCCAGTTCACTCAGCACGCCAAGCTGATGCATGGCATCGGCATTACCCAAGCGAGCGGCTCGCAGATAGCAACCCCGAGCCTGGTCAAGCTGAACGGGCACCCCCTCGCCGAGTTCGAGGATCAAACCTAGACGGGTTAATGCCGCAGCATGACCCAGACTGGCCGCTCGATTCAGCCAATAACGCTGCTGGTTCTGCCGAACGGTTTGTTCCTGTCCATGATGTTCCTGATAACGTCCCAGTTGCTCCGCCAGTACATACTGAGCTTCAGCATGATCCTGCTCCGCCGCCCGAGACAACCAGTGCAATCCCTGAGCTAAATCAGCGGGTATATTCATGCCTTCTGCATAACGAACCCCTATCAGATACTGCGCTTCGGCCAGTCCGAGGGATGCCGCCTTACGGTACCATTCAATGGCTCCGACCCAGTCATGTTCAGCCCCCATTTCCAGCAAAACGGCTATGGCAAGTGCCGCTTGGGCATGCTCCTGATCAGCCGCCTTAAGATACCATTCTCGAGCTTGATCAGGGTCCTGAGGCAGACCGGCACCAAGTCGGTAACACTGCCCCATCTGAAACTGGGCATCAGCATGTCCATATTCGGCAGCTTTAAGAAACCATTGCGCCGCTTGTACCGCATCCCGCTCGCCACCCTGACCGGACTGAAGCAACAAACCCAAACGATATTGCGCCTGAGCCAAACCTTGTCGGGCCGCCTTGTTGTACCACATCCGCGCCTGAGCCCGATCCTGGACCACGTACTGACCCAGCTCAAACAATTGCCCAAACTGGAAAAGGGCATGCACATTCCCCTGATCGGCGCGAGCAAGGAGTTCAGCAAGATCGGGTGCAGTCATTATGAGAGCCTCAACCATCTAAGGAATGTGTTAAGTGTATCTGAACTATCTGCTTCAACGCCAAATTTCTTACTGATGCCAAGCCTTTTGCTGATGGGACAGTGACCCCGGTGCCTTTTTGCACATAGGAGTAGTCGCTTTACTACCAACTAAATATCGAGCCGCAGGTTTTCTTGTACTTCATCGAGCAGTGTTTTTGGTACACCCCATTCCTTAGCAAGCTGACGCCAAGTTGATACGTGTTCAATCGTTGTATCAATAATATCGTCGATCTTTTTCTTGTTAAAAACAGGGCTCAGTTTCTCTAAACTATAGAAATCACTTCGTGTAAAGTTATCTCTTTTACCATTCAAACTCATCCAATGGCTGTTCACCCATTTACTGCCTGGTTTATAGCTATAAGCTAAATCATAAGCCGGTGCGAGGGACCATTTGTCTTTTTTCAGAATAAAGGCAAAGTTTTTTGAGTGGTCATCATGATTTCGAGCAATGATATTGAACGTCATGCGCTTGAATAGCTGCTCAGCTTCAACAGCAGAAATCTTTAACTGCCTGGCAATGCTAAATAACTCTGCATAAGAAAACGACCCCGGCTTTTTATAATCAACGTGGGCAGATCG
>JAJZUM010000200.1 GCA_021848605.1 Pseudomonadota bacterium
AGGGGAACCCTGCCATTCCTGTTCGCTCATACCCGTTTCATGGGCGGCACGTGGATCCGTTTCAGGAGTGGTTACTGGCAGCACTTCAGAATCATTTTCGCTCGGATGATCAGCAACAGGACGTTGAAGTGATTCCAGTAATGCCTGGGAGTCAAACGGAGCATCCCTTAAAGCCTGAAGGCGCTGGTTGAAAAGGTCAACATCAGCGGTGACCAATGCCTGTGCCTCAAGACGTTGCCAATGTTCCCACCATGTTGCCAGTTCGTTAAGTCGAATCACGATCGGCTGACAAAGCTCGCGCAAAGAAGGATTGAGCAGCTCAAGATTATGGGAAAGCACTTCCCGGTGGCCAAGTATATCGTTGATCCAGGATAACAGTTGTTCATTATCGGGACGCACGGCTAGTAATTGCTGTACAGTCGTGATCAGCTGTCGCCTGTGAAGGTTGATCCTTTCTTGTTCCCAGTGCTGACGGCACTTGTCCTCCATATGCGATATTGCTTGAGTAACGTCCAGATCTTCATGATCGAGCACGTGCCAGCACTGTTTCAGGTAATCAGCGCGCGCTTGATACATCGGTTGAAAACTGCTTTGCGAAAGTTGAATAATCTGTGCTTTCAGATCTTTGATTTTCTGGTTGCGTTCTTGTTCAATCCGTCGATTTTGTTCAAATTCATCAAGCTTTTCCCTGCTTATCCGATGTACCTGCTTATCACGCTGTCTGCTTTCCTGTTCCAGTACTTTGAGTATGGCTTCGGACTGAATCCGTTCCGCTGCTGTACAACGCAGGATCGATACCGATGAGTGCAGGGCAATTTCCTCAAGATGCATCTCATCCTGCAAGGCATGAATGGCCGCTTGTTTAAGAGCAAGTTCTGCCTGACTACGAATAATACGGGTCAGAATGGTTGCAAGGGGAATTTCCTGCAGCATGTTGACGCGGTTTTGATGGTCCTCAGGCGATAAAACAGGAAGTTCCATCAAGGCGACAAATCGGTCCCAAGCCGTCTCACGTACCCCTTGATCGAGGTCTTTGCGGGCAATCGATACCAGCAGACCGAGGTCGCCAAGACGGGAAGTTGCCTCACGACGAACCAGGGGCTCACTGTCATTGGCCGCCATTTGTGCAATCAGGGGATCACCTGAAGACATACGCTGCAAAGCCTGAATCCGTGTTTGGGCACGAGGACTGTCCCAGCGCGGTTTAAGAAAGCGATCAAGCATGGCTTGCTTCCTCACGACAAATGGCTTCAATGCAGTCATCCTTTTCAGACCACAACTTCTGGATCCATTCCTGAAAATGGGCACGATAAACCGCGTCATTTTCATAATCCCCATGACGCAAGGAACTTGGGATAGGCTTGACACGTACGTCAATGATGACGTGCCTTAACCGTCCCATGGCAAGATCAAGCAGGCTGGGGATTCCAGAGGGATATACGATGACAATATCTAACACAGAATCCATACGGTCCCCAAGAGCACTCATGACAAATCCGACTCCTCCGGATTTGGGGCGAAGCAAATGCCGATAGGGCGAATTCTGGGCCAACTGCTTGGCTTCCGTAAGTCGTGTTCCCTCCATGAAGTTGACGACAGCAGCGGGCTGCTCGAGAAAATAGGCACACGATGCACGGGTTGTTTTCAGATCTTCCCCTTTTTTTTCAGGATGACGCTGCAAGTAGGCTCGACTGTATCTTTTCATGAAGGGCATATTCAGTGCCTTGCAGGCAATGCCCAGAAACGGCACATACAGGAGTTCATACTTCAAAAAGAATTTGAGAAAAGGAAGTTTTTTGTAAAAAACATGAAAAAGAAGAACGATATCGACCCATGACTGATGATTGGGCAAAAGAAGATACCACCCGCGATCATTCAGAGTGTCCGGAAGCCGGAGGTCAAAATGAATACTTGGCAAAATCCCGAACAGCAGTGTCCTGTTAGACCAAACCCAACGTTCTGCCCAAGCATTGATTGAAGACAAGGTCATAGGGCGTAGACGTTGATGCATGGCAAGCAAGGCCAACATGACGATGACTGAGCCACAAACAGCTGTGTTAAGGAAGCTTAACAACAGAAATAGCAAAGCTCTGAGCCAAGGCATGCAATGTTCTCGTCCAAGTCAATCGCCTCATTATAAACATACTGATCCCAAAGAGTAAGACAATGTCCTTATATGTCGTGGTTATGGCAGTGTGAAAGAATTTGAATGTCGGAGCGGTCATGTCGTATTCCTTTGCTGCATGCCATAATGTATTCATTGTTTCACAAGGATGATCAGGGATCATGATTAAATTGATAATGCGATGGCTGTCTGTGGCTTTCTGGATATTTCAGTGTTGGGCCGTTTATGCTGATACAACGGCGGACTTGAGGCCAGTACATATCAAGTTCTGTATTTTTGACCCGCTTGGAGAAAACGGGGATTCTTGGGCCAATGCAAAGGACCTAGCTCTTGAGGCTAGGCGTTATCAGGTATTTGCCGATCTTAAAGTTTACACGGATGAGGGTGTGGCTGCCGAAGATTTTAAGGCAGGTCAGTGTGATGGTGTTGCACTGACCTCACTGCGTGCCCGTCAGTTCAATCATTTTATTGGGAGTATTGATTCGATTGGTGGATTGACGTCTTATGACGATTTACGTCTACTACTCAGTACGCTGACGAATCCAAAGGTCGTTCCGTATACGATTTCTGGCCCCTATGAAGTCGTGGGAGTGGTTCCTTTGGGAGCTGCCTATGTTTTTGTAAGGGATAGGAGCATCAATTCCATCGAAAAAGCAGCCGGAAAAAAAATTGCTGTTATGGATTATGATAAATCTCAGTCCTATCTTGTTCAACAGCTTGGGGCTCAGCCAGTTCCATCAGACATTACCAATTTTGCGGGTAAGTTTAATAACGGACAGGTTGATATTCTGGTTGCTCCTGCCATTGTTTACAGGCCTTTGGAACTTTATCGTGGGCTTGGTAGTGATGGGGCTATTTACAAGTTTCCGTTGGCGATGGTTACCGCATCCATCATTATCAATCGCGACAGGCTGATCAAACAGATTCCTGATCTTGATGCTCGCTTGACTCGAATCAGGGATTATGCGCTCAAGGAGGATGACAGGGCATGGAGGCTTGTGGCACAAAGCGAAGCCTCTGTGGATACCAAGTACTGGATGTCCCTTACGCCCCAGGATCAGGCAAGATATGTCGCTATGATGCGTTCAGCACGTATCCAGCTTACCAAAATGGGATTTTATGATCCCCGCATGATGCATCTGCTCAAGGTGGTTCGTTGCTCCAGGCATCCAGCTCAGGCCGAATGTGCAAGCAATGAAGAGTAAGGCTTAGGGCGTAAAATAGACATCGACCCGGCGTTCTTCATGCCATTGTGATGGTTTATGATCATGGGGAACGCCGCCATAGCGCATGTGCATGGCATTTTTGGCAATCCCTTTCGTGATCAAAAATTTTTGTACGGATTCAATTCGTTCCCAGCCCAGTTTTTTGTTGTGGTGGGTAGTGCCACTTGGATCGCAAAAACTGACGATCTGGATGTGATGGTACGGTATCTCTCTAATCCCCGTCAGAAATCGATTCAGAAGTTCTGTATCGCTGTTATCCAACTTGGCGGAGTTTTTTTGAAAATACAAACGTACATGGTTTTTGCCCAAGTCGTGCAGGGTTATAACCGGTGGATTAGAATTTAAAGGAATAATCTGAGCGGTTGTTGGTTGAAAGCTTGGCGGTGGTACCGAAATCGTTTTCTCTTTGGGTAAGTGCGATGCACAGTCGGACAAAGCAAACATCACAGCCAAATAGATTAAACCTCGTTTGAATGGGCAAACATGTTTGTCAAAATCAGACTTGGTCAACATGATTCGTAAGACATTGCATGATGTACAGTGCAAAAACAAGGAAGAGTGACGTATTCAAAATATACCAGAAAGCTGGCGGTGAGAGAGGGATTCGAACCCTCGATACGTTATTCACGTATACACGCTTTCCAGGCGTGCTCCTTCAACCACTCGGACACCTCACCACGGGATGCGGAATAATAGTCGAATAAGAAGCCA
>JAJZUM010000026.1 GCA_021848605.1 Pseudomonadota bacterium
GAAGAAGATCAAGATATGCCTGCATGTCAGGTCTTCCTTAAGATATTCTGTGTTTAGGAATGAGATGGTTGCGCATTGGTGTTTCTTCGGTACGCAAGGAACATCAGTATCATTCCGGCAATCACCATCGGTGCAGAAAGCAGCTGACCTTTGGTGACCCAGCCCCAGAACAGGAATCCTTGGTCAGCATCGGGCTCACGAAAAAATTCCATACAGAAACGGGCTACACCGTAGCCAACCAGGAAAAAACCTGAAACAGCCATACGTGGTCGAGGTTTTGAAGAATAGAGCCATAGCACAACGAACAGCAGTAATCCTTCCGTCAAGGCTTCATAGATTTCTGAGGGGTGGCGGGGTAGATTGTCGACATGCGGATAAATCATTGCCCATGGCAATGATGGATCAGAGACCGGTCGTCCCCAGAGTTCGCCACCAATAAAGTTACCAATCCGTCCGAAGAACAGTCCCGGAGGAACAAGCGGAGCAATAAAATCGGTAATCTGGAAAAACGTGCGTCCGGTTTGGCGGGCAAACAGAAACATGGCAATCAAGACGCCAAGCATACCACCATGGAAGCTCATGCCGCCTTCCCAGACACGAACGATCCAGAGCGGGTCTGCCAGGGCTCGTGATGGCTCATAAAAGAGCACATAGCCTAGTCGTCCTCCCAAAATTACGCCCATAGCAGCAAAGAAAATGACATCGCCTACTTCATCGGGATGCCAGCCTGAGTTTTTCTGTTTGGCGCGCCAGGTACCTAGCCCCCAGCCACAGCCAAAGCCACACAGATACATCAGGCCGTACCAGTGCACTTTAAGAGGGCCCAGAGACAATGCAATTGGATTAATGTGGGGATAAACCAGCACGCTTGCTACCTCTTCACTGTGAATCTGGGTTATTGTAAGGCAAATTGGTGCTGCTTTGGAAATCATCGATGTGTCTTCTTGCGATTGCGTGGCAAATGAATCCCCAATGGCCCTTACAAGTCTGGGCAAACCGTGATGAACGTCATGATCGCTCCACATTGCCTTTAGATGATTGGTCCGAAGGGTGGGTTGGTGGCAGGGATGCGGAGGCCGGTGGAACATGGATGGCGCTGGATCCAAAACGTCGACGCTGGGCAGCTGTAACCAATGTGCGTGAACCTAGGCATCCGGCAGGACATCGTTCCCGAGGTGATTTACCGCTGGCTTTTTTGAAGTCGCAACAAGAGCCTGCTGCTTTTTTTGAACATATTCAGCCTGTATTGCCAGAATATGCTGGCTTTAATCTTCTGGTCTGTGATGGTTTCAGACTTTGCTGGTTATCCAATCGTCATGAGTACCCAGTCGTGCTTGATCCTGGTATCCATGTCATTTGCAATGGCACCGTCGGTCATGACTGGCCTAAACAGCGGCGATTGGCTGAGCGTATTCGCTCAGGTCGACCATGGCTAGACTGTCTGCATGATGAATACCAGCCTCCAGATGATCAGTTGCCAGAAACCGGTGTTGGTCTGGAGTTTGAGCGACTTCTGGGGCGTATTTTTATCCGGACACCTTATTATGGAACGCGTTGCTCATCACGCGTTCAACTGAGCCATTTAGGTGCATGGTCCTTTGAAGAGCAGACCTGGAGTCCGGAAGGGGAAAAGCTGGGGCCCATCCGGATGCTCGGGCATCATCAAAACTGAGGCCACAAACCACGTTGGGTTTGTTCTTCGATTTCGCCGCGGCCCTCCTGGATAAGATCTTCAATATCGGCGATGGTGAGTCCCAGAAAGCGAGCAACTGCAGGGCTGACCTGGACCCACTCATGATCAACTTCATTTTTGCCCAGGCGTTCATAAAGGCCTGCGGCGTGTTCGGCCATTTTCAGAAGTGCCAGCAAAAGCAGAGGTTCGCGATCGATTTCTCCATGGTTCAGATGTCGGAGGGCATCGTGATGAACCTGGATGGCCTCGCAAACTGAATCAGGCAGTTTCCAGTAATGGGCTATCCAGGCGCCCACCGAAGCGTGCTGGGTTTTAATGTGTTCCTCTTCAAATGCTGCTGGATTGGAGGTGGTGTAGCTTTCAATCAGGGTGTCAGCATAGGTTGGAAACTTGCGTAACATCAGGGGAATGCCACAATTATGGAATAACCCGGTCAGATAGGCTGGCTCGTCGATTCCAAGGCGTAGCCGTCGAGAAAATGTTGCACAGGCAATCCCGGTATCTGTGCAGCTCTGCCAGTAGGTAGGAAAAAGCGGGTGGGTGGTATTGCCAAGAGCAGCCCGCAGAAACATGGCGTTCACAATATTGAGCACACTGGACAGGCCAAGGATCACTACAGCCCGGTGCAGCGATTTGATCTTGTGGGGCAATCCGTACAGAGGCGAATTGACAGCACGAAGCACACCGGCAGAAACCCCCTGATCGGTGGCAATAACACTCGAGATTTTACCAATGTCCGGGTAAACCTCCGCGATATCATTGAGCAATTGTGGCCTAGGAGGGAGTTGAATCCCTTTGATAAGGTTGCTTGCCTCGTTTAGTTGCAAATCAGCCATGTTGAAGTCCCAAACCTACATCCAGTTGTTCGAACCAGTCTAAAAACTGCTGTACCTCAGCTCCACGGAAAATACGGCCGTGTTGAGGGCAAAGCATCTGAACGTTCAGGGAGCGCACCCTACGGATCCATTGTTGTTTTGCAGCATTCGAAGGCATCCAGCGCTGGTGAAAAAAACGCATTTTGTTGGTGTGTTCCTGAAAATTTTCCACAAAGAGTGGTGCGTCGATGGGTTCCAGCGCTGCGCCAACATCGCCGCTGAACAGGATGCCCGAGGCTGCATCGAAAACATGAATGTTTGCTGAAGAGTGCAGGTAATGGGCAGGTATGAACTCCAGTTCCACGCTGCCGAGTGCGAGTCGTCCGCCACGATCATCAATAGGATGAAATCGTATGTTGTTCATGCCGTAATGGCGTAAAAAACCCTCCCACAGACCTGGGGCAAAGAGCGACGCATTACTAAGCACCTCATCCCACAGTCCGAGCGAGGATACCACATCGGGGTCCTGGTGCGATGAAAAAAGATGGGTGATCTGTTCAAGCGGCACTTCACGCAGGACCGCAGCAAGCATGGGTGCAAACAGCTCTATTCCTCCCGGATCAAGCAGCATACTTCCCTGGGGCGTCTGAATGAGATACTGGTTGGTATCGATCAGACTCTCCGGTTTGGATGGGTCTCGACCAAAGACGACCCAACGGTGGCTTGGAGCCTCAAACAGGTTCAGGCTTTGCATAATGAACAGTTAACTCCTTTCAGATCAGATCCTGAATTAGACGTTGGGAGCGCATGACATGATCCTTGATGACATCGGACTGCTGCTGAATCGTATTGGCCATATGTACCAGAGTTTCCTCAAACCGACCCGTTTGGGTTGCTTCAAGGCGGGAAGTGACCGAGATGACATTGGCAGCGCGCATGAAATGCAGAATTTCGTCAAGCTCCGATGCCAGAATGTGCAGGCCTTTGCGATAGCGCTCGGTGAGAACGATGCGTTCCTGTCGGGCAAGGCATTTTCGAATGGCTGGATCATGCTCCAGCGTCCGATTAAAGGCTTTGGCCTGATGCAGCCGGGCCGCAAACTGTTGGGCACGCCAGCTTTGTACGGCCATTTGAGAAATATCAAGGGCGGTGTGATTGATTTGGGAAGCAATCTGAATGGTTTGACTGGCTAAGGTATCAAAAAAATCGGAGATGACTTTCAAACTGGCAGCCTGACTTCCTGCCCGCAAAACAACCACCCGGGCATTTTTGGCGCTGAGCGACAGCCGATGGGCAACTAAGCTGGCACGATGAAGTTCTGTTGCCACCGAGGCTGCACATACGCTGGCCCGGGATGGGGAAACAGAAGAACTGCTGTTCATAGTCGGCATCCTTGCAGGAAAAGACACACCCTTTTCGTCATTATAGCCTAATGTGCTCGCAGTTCCGTCATAATGCCAGATATTATGGAATGAGCCTTTTTCATATCATCAACCTTGGGTGGTTGATGTAAAGTGGGTATGAATTTTGCTATGTTTTTCAGGTGACAGCCATGCAGCAAAAATGCATGCAGCAGAAATGGTGGGTGTACATGCTGGAGTGTGAGGGCGGCTATCTTTACACCGGCATTACAACGAATCCGCAGCGCCGTTTTGTCATGCACCGCGAGGGGCGTGGAGCGCGATTTACCCGTATGCATCGCCCGTTGCAGATGGTTGCCGTCATGATTTTTGAAAATCGGGTTGAGGCCAGCCGTGAAGAGCATCGGCTGAAACAGTTGTCCAGAACGGAGAAATGGCTTTGGGTCGAAGCACATCCATGTCCAAATGGCTTATCCTGCTCAGTGGATTCCTGAGTGGCTGCGGGGGAGGTAGCTCGTCGGCAGTAAGCAATAGCACTATTCCCTATCGACTTAGTCTCGTTGCCGGTGCGGTATCGGGACCTGTTGGTTCAGCGGATGGAACCTCTGCCAATGCCTACTTCTCTGACCCGATGGGGGTTGCTATCGATGCGACTGGAAATATTCTGGTGGCGGATACTGGCAATAATACGGTACGTCGCATCAGTCCTGGCGGGATTGTATCGACCTGGTTAGGCAAGGCAGGAACGTCAGGCAGTGCCAATGGCAGCGGAACAGCCGCGACCTTTAATCATCCTGAGGGTTTGGCCATTGATCAGGCTGGTTCTGTTTATGTCGCTGATACCGGCAACCAAATGATTCGTAAAATCACGGCCGATGGAACCGTGACAACATTGGCTGGTACAGCAGGTACGGTTGGTAGTGCCGATGGTACTGCGGGTGCTGCCCAGTTTGATGGTCCGATTGGCTTGGCGGTTGATAGTAACGGTACTGTTTATGTCAGCGACAGTTTAAACAGCACGATTCGCAAGATCACCCCGGCTGGTGTTGTGACGACTTTGGCAGGTCAGGCCGGGGTGCGAGGTTTCGCTGATGGCATGACAACGTCGGCCCAGTTCAATAACCCGCAAGGTTTGGCTATCGACCAGCTTGGTAATCTCTACGTGGCCGATACCAATAATCATGCTGTCCGTATGATCACGCCAGCTGGGTTGGTGACGACACTGGCTGGTAGTTCAGCGCGTCAAGGTGCACAGGATGGTCCTGTTACCACAGCCAGTTTCGATCAACCGGTTGCGCTTGCCGTGACCGATATGGGCACCGTCTGGGTGGTCGACAGGGCTTCCGATACCCTCAGAGCCATACACTCTGGTATGGTCTCAACCCTGCTGTCATCTTCGATCGATACTATGGGGATGTCCTGGAGTAGTTGGCCAGTACCGGCAGCCATGACGTTGACGTCGTCTCAACAGCCGGTCTTTGTCAGCTATTTTGGAGTTTTTCAGGGAAGCGGTTTCTAAAGACGACGTAAGGCTCTTTTGAGTGCGGCGTAACTGCTTCGGTGTTTGCGTGCCAGTTTTTCAGCAAGCACAAGACTTTCATGAAAAAGTTCGTCATCTGGCCAATGAGCATCGGCCAGGTTCGCTTGGACGGCCTCCTGTGCCGTAAATGTTCTTCCGGCCAGGATAAGTTGCCAGAGCGCAGGTGATGAGGTGAGGTGCGTAAAGACTGCCGTTGTTGATGGTGTTGTTGTAATGGGGGCCTTGAGGTCGGTAAAACGCAAAAACGAGTGTTGATTGGCCATAAGTCGGAAATCGCAGGCAAGAGCCAGTAGTGCCCCCCATTGTTTGGCGGCACCGTTCATGCATGCTACGGTTGGTATGGACAAAGCTGCAAGTCTAAGGAGCAGCTGATTCATGCGCTCCTGGAATATTTCCTGTTCAGATTGTTCCAGAGTCAGGAACCATTGCATGTCTATTCCGCAACACCAGTCTTCTCCAGGACTGTTGTCAATAATCAGGCATGATCCTTCAATGCTCAATTCGTCGATGCGATTAAGACACTGATTCCATTGATCAAGGATGGGCATTTGCCAGTTGACCGTGCCGTGGGTGCTGATCTGCGTTAAAATCCAGATTGAACCCTGTTTTTGCAGATGTAAACCTGAATATTCAGTTTTCACCGTGGAAAACTCCTATGCTATCCGGATCAGATTTTATATGGGTCGATCCGACCGTGTTGAATTGTTGTGATGCAGATGAAGGTCGATCAGTGTTTGTTCCAGACCTTGGGTAAAGGCGCGGGTCTGGAATGGGGCTAATGGTTTGGGGGTTTCCAGTTTTTGACGTAGTGCATGTAATGAATCTGGGTTTTGGCACACATCGATCGCTGTCTGAATATAGGCATCAAGTGATTCAGTGATAAGCGCATCCAGATCACAGGCATGCAACAGACTTGCGCTCATTCGCCCGGCATATGTATGCCCTTGTATGGTCAAAAGCGGTACACCGGCCCATAACGCATCACTGCTGGTGGTTCCCCCGCCAAATGGATACGTATCAAGTGCCAGATCCGCCAGTTTAAGTCGGGCAAGGTGTTCAGGGTAGGAAGTCCGGCCCGCGAGAATCAGTCGATTATTGTCCAGATGGGCCCGGGCAAAATGATCACGGAGATTGCTTTCCTGTCGGGGAGACTCACAAAGCATCCACAGGTAACTTTTCGGCACATGGTGCAGAATCTGGCACCAGGCCTGCCAGATTGTGGGTGTGATTTTGTAGCTGTTGCAAAAACAGGCAAGAACGATTCCATGTTCAGGTAACTGATGTTTGCTGCGTTGAGTTGCGGGTCCAACCAGGCGTTGATCATCGTTGGCCTGAAAACAGACGGGAAGTTGCAGAATTTTTTCATGGTACCAGGATGCATGATCCAGCGGTGTTACAACCGTGTCGCCAAGAATGTAATCAATGGCTGCTCCTCCCATGGTGGCTGGGTAGCCCAGATACTGAATCTGAATGGGTGCCAGCCTACGGGCGACAACGGCGGTGCGGGCATTCTGGGTATGACCATTCAGGTCAATCAGTATGTCAACTTGCAGATTTCTGATGTGCTCGGTGAGGGATTGATCATCAAGATGGCCCCAGTCATGGAAATATTCACAGATGTGTCGAAGTTGTTGTTGCAGGGAATCATCAGGCTTGTATTGAAGTGAAATGGCATGGACTTCGATCCGTTCCCGATTATGTTCACGCCAAACACCTGACATCAGTGCACTGACGGCATGACCACCCAGGTCCGAAGAGAGGTATGCCATTTTTAGGCGCCCTGGGTTTTCTTTGGGGACAATGCTGGCTTTAGGGGGAATGCTGGAAAAATCTTCAGCAGGAAATGATTGACAGTAAGCCCGGTTCTGTTCGAGCAGGATTTGTGGGTCGGCACAATGCGCCAGCAAAGTAAACGGCGCACTGATTTTAGTCATTCCATTGGCGAGGCAGTGTTGAACACGTTCGTTCTGGATGCTGAATCCGTCCCAGTCAGCGATGCTGGCCAGCAGGTTTAGGTAGTGACCGGCAACATAGTCAGCCCCAAGCTCTTGAGCGCGCGCAAAAGCATCCAGAGCAGCGTTCACCTCTTTGAGATCCTGCAGGGTAAGCGCAAGATTTGCCCAAGGCGCGGCAGCATGGGGTTCCAGTTCGGTCGCCTGCTTCAGAATGGTTTTCGCTTCGGCAAAGCGTTTAAGGGCGCGCAGGGCTAGTCCATAATCATTCAGTAAAACCAATGAACATAGGCCAAGATCTATGGTGTGTTGATAAGCACTGGCTGCCTCCTCATAAAGGTGCTGGTCATGGGCGGCCTGAGCCAGATGTTGCCAGGCTTGAACGAGACGGGGATTTCGTCGGGTGGCTTGGCGCAGTGCATCTAGGGCTGCTCGGTGTTGTCCAAGCTCGAGCAGAATCTGACCCCGATTCATGGCAACTTCTGCTAAGTCCGGTTGTAGCCTCCATGCCTGATCGTAACACTTTAATGCTTCTTCGCTTTGGCCTAGAGCTCTGAGTGTAGCGCCACAATTATTGAGCGCAGGAACAAAATCAGGTTGTGCTTTGAGTGCAGCCTGAAGGTGAGGCAGTGCCTCAGTGTGTCTTTGTTGCAGATAGAAAGACGTTCCCATCAGGTAAGACCAGTCTGCGGACTGGCGATCCCTGACGGTAATACGGTTCAGAAATGCGCGCCCTCGTTCTGGCTGGTTTTTTTGAAGTGCAATCAGTGCCCCCTGCATTAGGGCAGGTGTAAAACCAGGTGCTTTTTTAAGTATGTTCTGAATTTTCTGCTCGGCTCGGTGTATGTGCCCTTGTTGTAAGGCCTGATAAGCTTCCAGGAGCTGGCTTTGCATTGGGTTGTGTTGTTGATTCATGCAACAAATTCCTGGTCAGAACACCCATAACCGGCCAATACGGCCAAGGTGCAGATTCCGTTCTCCGGTATTCGGCTTAGTTTAGCAAAAACTGCTCGTTCGTTTCGATTTACTCTGATTTTGCTGGTTCTACTTTTTTGGCTTGTGTTTGTTGGTTATTTGACGTCAATTTTGCGTCAAGATCGTCGATCGTGTTGATATCGGCAGCGAACGAATGAAATTCCGACAAACGGTCATATGCCTTAACACGCTGGGTCTAGACTGAAAAATGCCTATAACCAGACCGCATTCGGAATAGGCACACAACAAAATGATCACATAACAAGAACTCAGAGGGAGTTGATCAACATGAACAAATGGTCTGGTGTATTGCTGTCGGGAGCTTTGGCTCTGGCAGTCCAGTCAGCCTCAGCCGCTTCAGAAACCTACTACCAGTGCACACCTTCCGGCTGCACGCCACAAAATACTGTCTCGGTTTCATCAAACTATGATGCAACCCGCTATCCAGTTGTGCTAGTACATGGGTTATTTGGTGCAGGTAGTTACCTCGGTATTCTGGATTATTTTTATCAGATTCCGCAGGGACTGGCCAGCAATGGAGCCAGGGTCTTTATTCCCCAGGTCTCTGCTGCCAATGCGACTTCAGTTCGAGGTGAGCAGTTGTTGACTCAGGTCAAATATGTGCTGGCCATTACCGGTGCCAGCAAAGTCAATCTGATTGGTCACAGTCAGGGTGGACCAACGGCGCGTTATGTGGCAGGCGTGGCTCCACAACTCATTGCCTCGGTCACAACGGTTGCCGGTGTCAATAAAGGATCGGCGGTTGCCGATGCCATTGAAGGAGTCACCGATATTATCGGCCCACTGGGAACGTCAGTCGTGACCAGCATCGTCAATGCCTTCAGTGGATTGATTGATCCGAGTGAAGGTCAGAACTCGCAGGCAGCTCTGCAAGACCTGACCACGGCAGGTACTGCACAGTTCAACCAGCAATTTCCAGGTGGGGTACCGGGTACATCCTGTGGCTCAGGTTCAGCAAGCTATCAGGGCGTGCGATATTACTCCTGGAGTGGAAATGCCGAGAGTACAGGCAATGTGACCAATGTCTTTGACCCATCTGATGCGATTATGGCGCTTGGAAGCCTTGCTTTCTTTGGTGCAGCCAATGATGGTCTTGTTGCATCCTGCAGCAGTCATTTGGGCGTGGTGATTCGTGACAACTATTATCAAAATCACCTTGATGAGGTCAACCAACTGGTTGGCTTGATCAGTCCGTTTACAACTTCTCCGGTTACCTTGTTTGAAAATCAGGCCAATCGTCTGGTCCAGGCAGGTTTGTAAGCGGAGCCAGTCATGACCCCACGAACACTGAGATATCTCTCGGGACTCGTCGGCATGGCAGCAGCAGCTGGTGTCATCTGGAAAATTTTCATGCTCTCGCAGGATTCTTCCAGAATCGTGGTTGATCAAGGTAGGCCAGCGCCTACCTTGATCAGCCAGTTGCATGCCCAGGCCGATCATCCGAGTTTCATGACGGGTATGGAACACTTGCCACATTCTTTGGCGGGTACACAACCACCTCCTGGGTTGATCATTGATGCTCAGGGCCATCTGGTGATTTCCCATAAACTGCGCATGTTTTTTGATTATTTTCTGTCTGCGCTCGGTGAGGAGCCGTTATCGACCATTGAAGCCAGGGTTAAGGCCTATATGGCGAGCAGCCTTCCGCACGGTGCCGATCTGGAGGCTGAACATATTTTTCATGACTACCTGAATTATCTTATGGCGCTCCAGAAGTTGAGTGCGCAGACATCAGCAACGGTACCTACCCAAGGGTCTTCCTTAGACATGCACATGTGGGCTTCACAGTTGCAGGAAAAACGGCAATTACGGGCCAGTTATCTGACACCCCAAGTGATACAGGCATTCTATGGGGATGAAGATGCTTACGATGATTATACATTGCAGCGCTGGGAGATTGCTCAAGATACCTCGCTTTCCGCGACAGAAAAGAGTGAACAGCAAAAGGAACTTTTGGACCGGTTACCTGCATCCATGCAGCAGAATATGGCCGCCATGCAACGGTTGCAGAATGTTCAGCAAAGTGATGCCGACTGCCGTAAGCGGGGTTGTTCCGCAGCACAGTTGCATGCTGAACGGGTCGCAGAAGTTGGTGAGGCAGCTGCCGAGCGCCTCGATGCAATGGATGCCGAAAATACTGCCTGGCAACAGCGTGTTCAGGGGTTTCTGCAACAGCGTCAGCAAATACTGGCCAGTCCTTCCTATAGCCCTGAGGACAAACAGGCCCAGATTGAACAGTTACAGTCCCAGCAGTTTACACCCAACGAACGGCTTCGATTGGCTGCCTATACGCCTGTATCGACCAAAGCAGCTACCCCCATGGTGCCTTGAGTTGTCCTAGAGTTTGACAATCTCCGGCAAGGCGTTGTTTTGCTAGTTCGAAGGTTTGGAGGTTCTGTTCCACCAGTACGTACTGAACCTGCATGCCATGCTGGTTCAGTACACCAGCGGCAGCGCCTGTACTCCCACTTCCCGAAAAAAAATCAAGTACATTCAGTTTGGTCTGGAATCCGTTTATTTCCGGGTTCCAGAGCAGCGAAAGCAGATAGGCAATCAGGCTCACCGGTTTTGGGTAGCTGAATGTTAGCCCTGCTGATTGCAGGGCTGCAGTTCCTTCTTCACTGGTGCCAATACGAATGCCAAAGCGACTTCGAGTATGCAAAGGATGACTACGGTTGCTGAACATGAGTTGTCGGGGTGATACCCGGGTACTACGGTGAACGGGATAGATGACGCGAACCGCAAAGCGGGTCGAACGAACCCAGAAATGGCAACCCTGTTGCAGTTCCTCAATGAGCCGAGTGATACTCCAGCGTGAGCGAAACTGGAGTATCAAGGGTGTTTCATTCAGCCCGGATCGAACCTCAACAGGCTCAAGCAGTTGGTATTGCAGATGATCACTCTGCCTGTATTGGCCATCGGGTAAATCTATACGCACGCTATGTGGAGGGAATGTCAATCGGCTAGGTGGATTGCTGGCATTATACAGCGGTGCATCCTGCAATTGATGCTGGATGCGTTCGACGAGAAGTCGCTTGCGTTGCCCACGTTGGGTAAACAGCTTGCGGGCGTAGGCCAGAATGTACTCGCCATTGTGGTATGAATTAAGCGCTTGTCGTCCAAAATGCTGGGTTTTTTCCCAGACAAACAGTTGCAGGAAATTGTCTTCTCCAAAAATTTCATCCATGAGTACTTTAAGGTGCGCTAATTCATCATTGCCAATACTAATGAATATGACACCATCCTCAGTGAGTAGTTGCCTCGCCAGCATGAGTCTGGGCCACATCATGCATAACCAACGATCATGACGTGATAATGCTTCGGGTTGTACACCGACATGTTGGAGCCAATTTATGAGCATCGGGGAGGCGCTATCGTCATGATAATGGAATCCATGCTGCCCGATACGCAAGCCTGTGTTGTAGGGTGGGTCAATATAAATAGCATCAAAATGACGATTCTGTTCATGAAGTGCCTGTAATGCAATGATATTATCGCTATGAATCAGCAGATTTTGTGTATCGGCAGGTATCCATACATCTGAGCGGTTTGAACGGTGAAATAGCTCAAACCATGCCAGTACTTCAGCTTTGCCACGAAAATCAAGTTGTGCCATGAGAAGGACATACCCGTCAGTAAGCAGAAAGATCGATGTGTCTTTTTGCACGATGTGTTCGGCGTGATGAGGGTGCCGTTATCTTCCACGACACCCTTGGCGCTTCATTCTAGCGTATTGGGTCTAGGGAGTCAGATACCAGGATTTGAGTACATGGATGGGGTCGGTCAGGGATGAGAATCCTAAAATACGGATATGTACCCTACCGCTGGCATAAACTTGTACGTCGGCCCAGGCATACATAAAATCCATGGGATCATCGCTTTCGTTCGTACGGACGCTAAAAGGTGATCCACCGGAGCCGACGATCACTTGCCAGGCTGTGCCTCCCTTGCTTTTCCAAGGTTGACTGATATGCATGACATGTTCGTGTCCACAGAAGTACGTGGCATGATTGTCTTCAATAACGTTCCAGAATGCATCGCGAACTTGAGGGTGCACTTCCAGTCCGCTTTCATGGCCTTGCAGAATGAGTGGCCGGTGTGCGGGTTCATAAGGAAATGCCATTTTATGCCCAAAGACAAAAAGATGTTTCATGCCACGTTGTCGGGCAGATCTCAGATCCTGATCGAGCCAGTGCCAGGGTGCCGAACTGTCGAAACCGGCAGGGTCGGTATTGATGACTGCGATATGAATGTCTCCCGTATCAAAGGAATAAGTCAGTTGTCTCTGATCCGAGTGAATGCCATCGAGTATTGAGGAGGGGGTGTTATCCAGGTTCCAGGCATGCACACTCATGCCGGTTAGTTCATGCCAAAGGTCGACATCCAGAACCAGATCACCCATCGAAGCGCGCCATGCATCTTCCGAAGCAGGTACGGTGTGTTTGACTACCATACCAAGGGCATTGCGTGATTTCAGTTCAAGCTCATGGTTGCCGGCAACGGGAAGAAGATAAATCTTATGGGCAAGCAGTTGCGACATCATGCCACGCCAGTAGGCATATTCCCGATCCAACTCGGCACGATTAGCGTTATAGCCATAAATCATGTCACCATTAAAGACAAATAATTGTGGATGCAAGGGTTCCATAGCATCAATGAAGCGATTGACGACGGCACTGTTTTGAAGCCAGACATGTTCTTCAGGCCAGGGACCGTGGTCTTCAGGGGCAAAGCGACTGTCGCCAACTGTTTCAAAACGGAAAACAACAGAATCTTTGCCATAGGCTGTCAGTGTCGCACTACAAAGCAACAACAAGGCATAGAGAAAAGCAGGCATGTGACCTCCTTGAGTCAATCGGACATTATCCATGAATAATTATTGCGTTTTAATGTCAAAAGCAGATGTTCGCGGAAATAATTCTGCCTGAAGATAATTGGGATATGCTTAGGGAAGGAAATGTTTTTGCATCAGTGTTCGACTAGTTTCTGCGAGGGATCCATGCGCAAATATTATATTCTCGATACCAATGTTCTGATCCATGACCCCAATTCTCTATATCGCTTTGAAGATAATCATGTGGTCATTCCCATGGTGGTTCTGGAGGAACTAGACAAGTTAAAGGGAAGCAAGATCAGTGTCGCTCGTGAGTGCCGCATGGCGATTAAAAATCTTGACCGGGTATTAAGTCATGCCCGCCGCGATGAGGTCGCCAAGGGCGTGCCTATTTTGCGTGAAGATGGCAGGGATTCTCGCGGCACTTTGAGCGTCTTGAGCGAAATGGACCCGGAATCAGCGCGCCAAGTATTGGACGCCAGTAATAATGACAATCTGATATTGCGTAATGTGCTTTTTCTGGCACAGCGTCATCCACGAAACCGGGTTATTCTGGTTAGTCAGGATATCAATATGCGTCTTAAGGCCAAGGCCCTTGGGATTGAGGTTGAGGATTATCATAATGATCAGGTGATTTCCGATGTCAGCTATTTGCGCAAGGGTTATGTGCGCTATCCGGGAGATCTGAATGCGATACTTCTTGAGATGGGCTTGATGTTTCGGCCGGATGAACATCATCGTCATGTCTCCATATCTATTCCACGCAGCCTGCTCGGTGTGGAGGTGACGGTGAATAGCTACGTCTATGATCACCAGGAGTTTGTTGGCAAGGTTGTTGCGGCAGGGGAAGAGAGCGTTGAAGTCCGCCTGTTGCATGCAGGGAGTTTGCTAAGTCGTAAAGCCTGGGGACTCATACCAAAAAATATGGAGCAATCATTCGCTCTTGATGCCCTCCTGGATGAGCATGTGCATATTGTGACATTGACGGGTCAGGCAGGAAGTGGCAAAACCATTCTGGCACTTGCTGCTGCACTGGAACTGACGGTTGAGAAGAAACGCTACAACAAGATCATTGTGACCCGTTCCACACCCTCATTGGCTGAAGAGCACGGATTTTTGCCGGGTACTGAAGAAGAAAAAATGGATCCATGGTTGGGAGCGATCAACGACAATCTGGAGGCATTGCATAAAAAAGATGCCAAGCCACTGAGTTCTGTTGATTTTATCAAAAGTAAAGCCAATATTCAGTTCAAGGCCCTCAACTACATACGTGGTCGCAGTTTTCAGGATGCCTTTTTGTTGATTGATGAGTGCCAGAATCTGACACCTCATCAAATGAAGACGATTATTACCCGTGCGGGAGAAGGAACCAAAGTGGTTTGCCTTGGAAATTTGTCTCAGATTGATGCCCATTATCTGAGCGCACTCAGCAGCGGTCTCACCTATATGAGTGAAAAGTTCAAGAACTATCCTTTTGGGGCTCATGTGCATCTGGAAGGTAGCCCTCGTTCTCAGCTTGCAGAGTATGCGGAACGGGTGCTTTGACTGTACAAAGTTCTAAGGGTTTAAGAGATGTTGCAGTGGGGGATTAACCTTGATTTATCAGACTCTGAAATGGGTGCATGTCAGTTGTGTCGCCATAAGTGTCACGCTCTATATGGGACGCTGGACGTCTGATCGCTATGGCTTCGATTGGCGCCGTTTCAGAGTGCTGAAGATGGTACCGCACATCAACGATACGGTATTGCTGTTGGCCGGCATCGGCATGTTGCATTTAATGGGCATTGTTCCAGATTGGGTGTGGGTCAAGCTGGCATTTTTACCCGTCTATGTTGTGCTGGCGAGCACAAGCCTATCGCCCCATCGTAAGGCTTGGGTTCAGGTTTTGAGCGGATTGGCGGCCATGGTGACGGTTGGCTTTATGATTTCAGTGGCAATCAACCATGACCCTATTGGTGTGTTTCGTCTTCTGAAACCACGTTGATATGATGCAATCCGCATTCCTTTTTGGTGGCTTCTTCCCACCACCAGCGCCCCTCGCGCTCGTGCTGACCTGGTAGTATAGGTCGGGTGCAGGGTTCGCATCCAATCGAAACATAGCCACGCTCATGCAGGCTATTGTAAGGAAGTTCAAAGGCACGAATGTAGTCCCAAACTTGTGCCGATGACCATTCAGCCAGTGGGTTAAATTTCAGCAGTGGATGACCCTCGTTGGCTAGAATGGAATCGGATTGGACAATGGGAATCCCTGTGCGCGTTCCAGGGCTTTGATCTTTGCGTTGTCCTGTAATCCAGCCATCAAGCGTCCTAAGTTTTCGTTTTAAAGGTTCTACTTTGCGTAATCCGCAACATTCGTGGTGATTGTCCTGGTAGAAACTAAAAAAACCTTTATTCTGAACAAGTTGTTCCACGGCTTCAGGTTGGGGAAAACAGCATTCAATCGTGATTGAGAAATGCGCGCGTACCCGATCCAGAAATCGATATGTTTCAGGGTGCAATCGTCCCGTATCGAGGGTAAAGACACGAAAAGGGCGTTTTGTTTTTTTGAGCATATCAATCAAAATAACATCTTCCGCGCCACTAAACGCTAAAGCGATATGGGTACATTCCGTTAATGCGGCGATCAGGATATCCTGGGGACGGGCATTTTTCAGTTGCTGTTGCAAGCCATCAACGCGTTGTTGGTCCATGGTGCTGTGTTCCGGTTGAAGCGACAGGGTGATAGTATAGGAATATTGCATAAAAAAGAACCCGACACCTGGGGGGGACATCGGGTCAAGATCACGAACCATTCATGGGGCTGCCATGTGCCCTTGTTTTTTCTAACTTTCAGTTAAGCAGATTTCTGATGAATCTCAAGTTTTGTTCAAGAATAATTTCAACTAAATATTAATTTAAAATGAAATACGGCCATGCTCGAATCGATAGCCGGTTTCATAGCGATTGAGTCGATGAAAGGGTGTCGACTTGCAGGTGGTATGCTACAGTGATGGCATTCAGTCGTTGAGTAGAGGATTTATGAGCGACTCCGATACGGTTCTCAAAATCAGTCAGAAAGCCCGCGAGTTTCGGCAGCGTGAGGAACAGATTCTTAACAGCGCTGAGCGCCTGTTTATTGAACAGGGTGAGGATAAGGTCACGGTTGAGATGATTGCTGAAGATGTCGGGATCGGCAAGGGAACCATTTACAAACATTTTGAGACCAAAAACCAGATCTATCTTGTTCTGATGCTGCGCTATGAGCAGGAGTTGGCTGATCTTTTTCGTAATCTGCAACAGGATGATGAGGAACCCGATGCTCTTTTCCGGGCATTCTTGCGGTTTAGGGTGCAAAACCCCGATCGCTATCTGCTGTTTGATCGATTAGAAGGCAAAATGGTTGCTGAAAAAGAAGTGGCTGATCTGGTGCATAAATTGCATGATCTGAGGGCGTCGAACCGCGATATCCTGACCCAGTTTATTGTTCGACGTATTGAGGAGGGGCGACTGATGGAAGCACCTGTCGAATACCATATTGGCGCAGCCTGGGCACTTGCCCATGGGGCCTGTTCTTTGATTAAGTCTGATTTTTATACCCGTTATATGGGTCGTCCAGAGCAGTTCATTGATTTCATACTTGATATTGGAATGCGTATGGCGAATCGTCGGGGGCGTTGACATGTCACTCAGAAGCATTCTCTTGCTGCTTAGCCTCGCCCTGTCTGGTTGTGTGGCGCCCGTTGATCAACAGGGACTGATGTCAGGTGCTTCACAGGCATGGCACTTTAAGCCTCAGGAACAATGGTATGGCCGACTCAATATGGTTCTGGATACGCGCAGCCGGATTCTCGTTGTGGCCTCGCAATCGGATCCGAATTTGATGCAGCAAGGCTTAAAGACGGCTGATAAAGTCAATAAGGTATTTGCCCGGCAGACTTATGCTCATTTGCGGCAATGGTTTGCATCAAGCCAGTTGATTGATCAACCGGCGATGAGTCGCACTCAAGCGCTTGAGCAGGCAAGGCAGTTGCACATGCAATATTTGATTAGTCCTGAAGTGGAACTTTGGGATGACCAATCCGGTTTTGGGCTTAACAAGTATTGGCCCGGGGCTGGTGGTACGGATCATATCGCAGCCGTGATCTCCTTACTGGACGTACACAGCGGGTCCGTCATTGAAGCATGGGAGATTCGTGGTCGCAGTGGTCTCTTAAGCCGTTTTTCTGATGCACCATCGCGTCTGGTTTCCTCGGCGCTTGATGAGTGGAGCCGCTATCTGAGTGGTTACAGTAATCAAAGTCGTCCTGCACTTACATGGTTCTAATGGTCGAGTTCTGAGGTATTTGTGCAGTGCTGAGGGCACGTATGCGTTCCTCAAGAGGCGGGTGAGAGGCAAGCAATGCAGCGAGGCTGAATCCTTCGTGCGCTCCTTCCGTGATGGCAAGAGCATGCATGCCCTGTGGCATGTCATCGGGCATTTGTTGTTCACGACGCAACCGCTCCAGCGCTGCAATCATCGCGTTACGTCCAGCGAGATGAGCTCCGGCGGCATCAGCCCTAAACTCGCGATAACGTGAAAACCACATCAGTATGATGTTGGCCAGTAGTCCCAGGACAATATCGCCGATCATACTGCTGACATAGTATGCCAAACCTGGTGCGTCATCTTCATTGTTGAAAACACTCCGGTCGATAAAATTACCAATCAGACGGGCAAAGAACATCACAAACGCATTAAGCACGCCCTGGATCAGTGCTAAAGTCACCATATCGCCATTAGCAATGTGTCCAATCTCGTGTCCCAAAACAGCTTTTATTTCATCCCGGGTCATTCGCTGCAACAATCCCGTTGATACCGCGACGAGAGCCTCGTTGCGATTCCAGCCTGTCGCAAATGCATTTGCTTGGGGAGCATCAAAAACAGCGACTTCCGGCATGTTGATGCCAGCATGCTGGGCTAGTTCAGCAACGGTTGCCAGTAGCCAGCGTTCGCCTTCATGACGGGGCTGCATGATGACTTCAGCCCCTGTGGAGGTTTTAGCAATCCATTTGGACAAGGCAAGTGAAATAAGTGAGCCAGCCATTCCCCAAACCAGACACATGATCAGCAGGGGATTCAGTTGTAGTTGACCGTTGCTGAACGTGGAGTGGATACCCAACAGATTCAGGACAAAACCAGCCATCACCATGACAGCCAGGTTGGTTGCAAGAAAAAGGACTAGACGCAACATACTTCACATGCCTCATTGTTGGCGTATGCTTTAATTGTGCGGTCTGCCCGTTTGTTTGCAAGTAGAGAATTGTTGAGATTGGTAAACTAGGCTGGCTGGCAATAGATTGTTGTGTTGCAATGTATTCAATCCATCGAGTGGGTCTGTGTTCCAGAGATCATTATGGAGTTATGTTATCCGGGCAAAATGCCCATTGATTCAGTTCTTGGCGGTCCGCGAGCGTCGTTGTTGCAAGAGCCCATACCGGGTCGATCGATGCTTATTCAGGGTGATAATCTTGCTGTGCTACGTTCGTTGCTGGATCGTTCGATTCGCTTTGATTTGTGCTATATCGATCCACCCTTTGCGACCGGCAATGTTTTTCGTCAGTCCGAAGAACGCACGAGTACGATCAGTTCTTCAACATCATCTGGACTTGCCTATCGTGATCAAATCAAAGGTAGTGAATTTATTGAATTCATGCGCCAACGTATCATTCTGATCCGCGAACTTCTCACAGAAGAAGGGTCTTTTTATCTGCATACCGATGATAAAGTAGGCCATTATCTGAAAATCATTCTGGATGAGGTTTTTGGCGCTCGGCATTTTCGCAATGATATCAGCCGAATCAAATGTAATCCCAAGAATTTTCAGCGACATGCTTATGGAAATAGCAAGGATGTTATCTATTTTTATGGAAAATCCTTGAAAAGCATCTGGAATGATCCTCGTGAAATAACCTCTGATCGCGAAATGGAGCAGCTTTTTCGCAAGGTTGATGCCTCGGGTCGGCGCTATACCACAGTTCCGCTTCATGCACCTGGCGAAACGTTGAATGGAGCAACCTCACAACCTTGGCGAGGTCTTATGCCTCCGGCAGGTCGGCATTGGCGCTCCCATCCTGATGAGCTTGAACGTCTCAACCAACAGGGCTTGATTGAGTGGAGTTCCAAGGGTAACCCTCGTCGCATGCTTTATGCGGATGAACACCGAGGAAAAAAAGTCCAGGATTCCTGGGTATTCAAGGATCCTCCCTATCCACGTTATCCCACCGAAAAAAATATGGAACTCCTCATGCGTATCATTACAGCCTCATCACGCCCGGGTAGTTTTGTTCTTGATTGTTTTGCCGGTAGCGGTACCACGTTGGCAGCTTGTCAAGAATTAGGACGATACTGGTTGGGTATTGATCAGTCTCAGGCTGCCGTTGACACCATTCAAAGGCGCTTTTCCGAAACCAAGCCCTTGGTGGAGTACCAATTCATCCGAACAGAAGCTTGTTAAACGCTGTATTGTATCTGGGCAAGTACTGAGGAATAAACTGAAGGGCCCGATGTCACGATCATCGGGCTATCGCCGGTGCACACTCATTTTAGCAGTTGGGTCGAGCCCGATAGCGTTCTAAGAACCGGCCAAGGCGGCTCAGAGCTTCGATCAATTGATCACGGTGGGGCAGGAATACCACCCGGAAATGATCGGGATGAGGCCAGTTAAAGCCAGTTCCTTGTACCAGCAGTACTTTTTCTTGCTGTAAAAATTCCAGTATGAACGCTTGGTCATCCTCAATGGGGTAGATCTCGGGATCAAGTCTGGGAAAAAGGTAAAGGGCCCCTTCGGGTTTGACACAACTGACCCCTGGAATTGCTGTTAATAACTCATGGGCCAGGTTTCGTTGTTCAAGCAGTCTTCCTCCGGGCAAAATAAGATCCTGGATGCTTTGATAGCCACCCAGGGCTGTCTGAACAGCAAACTGGGCGGGGACATTGGCGCATAGGCGCATTGAGGCCAGCATGTCCAGTCCTTCTATATAGTCACTGGCACGACGTTTATCACCACTTACGACAAGCCATCCGGCCCGAAAACCAGCAATTCGGTATGCTTTTGATAGGCCATTAAATGTGATGCACAGTAAATCTTCCGCCAAAGTGGCGATGGAGGTGTGTTCAACCTGATCATAGAGAATCTTGTCGTAAATTTCATCTGCGTAGATGATCAATTGATGCTTGCGGGCGATTTCAACCAGTGCTCGCAGGATATGAGCTGGGTAGCAGGCACCTGTTGGATTGTTCGGGTTGATAATCACCAGGGCACGGGTACGGGCGTTAATGTGGCTTTCAATTTCGTCAGGGTCAGGATACCAGTTGTTTTGTTCATTACACAGGTAATGAACGGGCTTTCCACCAGAAAGGGTTACCGCTGCTGTCCAGAGTGGATAGTCGGGTGCAGGAATAAGCACTTCGTCACCATCATTGAGCAAAGCTTGCATGGCCATGACGATCAGTTCGGAGACACCATTTCCTACATAGACATCATGGACATCAACGCCAAAAAGCCCTTTTTGCTGATAATACTGGACGATGGCCTTGCGGGCCGAAAACAGGCCACGTGATTCGGAATATCCAATCGCCTGAGGAAGGTTGAGGATAACGTCTTCGAGAATTTCCTGTGGCGCTTCAAAGCCAAAAGGCGCAGGATTGCCAATATTGAGTTTGATAATGCGGTGTCCTTGTTCCTCCATGCGTGTTGCAGCTTTGAGGATCGGTCCGCGGATGTCGTAACAAACATTCTTCAGCTTAGCAGATTTGGCAATGTCCATAATGTCACAGTAACCATCGAAGTCGATGAGGAATCATACCTTAACTTTGGGCATGATCATGAGGCTCGCCAATAATTTCTTTGAGAAATGGCTTGCCGAGACCCAAATTAGGGGTTACTCACCAGCACTCTCAACAG
>JAJZUM010000201.1 GCA_021848605.1 Pseudomonadota bacterium
CAGGCAATGTACTCCTCATAAGAAATGCCCTGCAGCCTTTTATGCATGCAGGGCCAGAAACCCTGTCAGGAATTAATCCAGGGGTAGTACGTCGTCGGCCTGGAAGCCTTTGTCGCCTTTCACCACACTGAATTCTACCTGCTGACCATCACGTAAAGAGCGATGTCCCTGCCCTCGGATGGCCCGGAAGTGCACAAACACATCCTCACCGGCTTCACGACGGATAAAACCAAATCCCTTTGCATCGTTGAACCATTTGACCGTGCCCTTTTCACGGTTTGACATAACACCAATCCTCTTGCATGGGTGAACCCTGCATTCAGGACACTGATTTCGTCCCTGTATCAAGGTTTCACTAAACCTAGAAAATCATCCTCGTGCACATATACAGCAAGTACACCCTTTGATTAGACTAAAATTTCAGGAATATGGCAAGAACTCAAAAAAAATTGTTGCATCAAAAAAAGCAAAACGACTTGATCAATAAGGTTTTGCCCCCATTATGAGTGCATCAGTTACCTGGATAAGCCAAGCTTATGTACAAAGTCATCTTCCATAACCAGAACAAATTGTTCGAAGTATATGCTGAGCACGTAAGCATGAGTAATATCTTTGGATTTGTTGAGGTGTCAAAATTTACCTTCAGTGAGTCCGGACAGATCTTGCTTGATGTTGCTGAAGAAAAATTACGTCATGAATTTGAAGGAGTCGATTTTTCGCTAATTCCCATGCAGGCCATTGTTCGCATTGATTCGGTCAAAGAGCGGGGAACTGCCCGAATTACGGACAGTGCTTCAGGAAACGTCATGCCGTTTCCTGGCTTACCTCCGCAGAAAACCTGAACAAAACGGTGCAAGTTCCGTTAATTGGTACGAATAAGGGCCAATACATCCTGATCATCCAGTTGTGCCCGGTCGACATAATTGGCCAATGTCAGTGAGTGGTTTGCAAAAAGACCAAATCCGCTGCCGTTGAGAATCATCGGGCTATAGACGGGCTGTCCTGCCGCCTGAAGTTCCCGAATCATCGCTAACAAACTTAAATCAGCATGATGGGCAATGAGATATCCTGAATACTCATTGCGAAGTGCCTGCAAAACAGCAGCCAGCGCCCAGCACTGACCTCGAACGAAATAAAAATGATCGTCAACGTTCCACCAGGACGTTCGTGCTGAAGCGGGAAGATTTCGGTCACCCTCAAGTTCGGGTTGTGGAAGAGCTGAATTGAGTAATGCTGACATTTGAACCAATTCCTGGGCAGTATCTTGCAAATAAGACATCAAAGCTGCATTGGTTGGCAGGAATACCGCACCCGAATCCGTATGTTTCAGGCGATTGGAAAACTGCCTCAAGTCAAGAACCCCTTCTCGAAAACTGTTCTCAGCCCGGGGAAAAATCCAGCTATGTGCATCAACATCAAAAGCAATTTCGGCATTGGCAAGATCAGTGTCTTCCTGAAAGGCTGCGTGAGACATCGCAAATTGATGACCAAGGGCATGCGTAGTACGCCGGACTTCCTGAAGAACACCAAGTTCCCAATTTGGGATATCATCCATAAAAACACCCGGTGGTATACGCGCATTGGCAAGATAACCACCCGGTTTTTTATAAAGCGTTTCAGCAACACGCGCTATCGTATCCACCATCACGACACCCGGATTTTTGTCAGCAACAGCCTCTACCACAATGGGATCAGGCTCTGATCCCTCATACCAGGCAAAAATGACCTGGATGATCAACAGAACGGCAACAACACCTCCACCTAACGACCAAAAATGCTCCATTGCAAACAAGTTGGCCGATTTAGAGCCAATCTGCAGAAAAAATTTCTTCATATAACTGAATCCACATCATCAAATAGTCGCGGCTGGGCCAGCCAAAATCCTTGTGCTCCATCCAGACGAAGCGACTGAGACCATTGCCATTCCGATTCATTTCGGATGGAATCAACATAAACAAGAATATCCCTTCCATGCATCAACTGAACCAGTGTCTGAATCATATTTTTCTGATCCTGGTCCATGATCTGACTGAGGGAGGCATCAAGCTTGATGGCGTAAAGCGGAATTTTGGCAAGTAGTTCAATACTGACAAGTCGCAACGAGCACCGATCAATGACCAGTCCCGAACCCTCTTGCTGGAGCCATAATGCGAGCTGACGAACCTGTTCCTGTGCGACCATCCAGGCTGTTTCCTGAATCTCAAAACGGACTCTTGAAAGCCACTTGAGAATCGGCCGCAACAGCTCCTGAAGTCGTGTCACGAAACCCGGTGATAGGAGTGATTGCGTGGAAAGATTGATATGGACAGGTGTAAAGGTTTGATGTTCAAGCGTTGTACGCTGAATATGAAAGACAATCATCTTCACAACAAGCTCATCAAGGCGTACGGACCAACCCCATTGCTCGACCAACGGGATAAATTGTGCGGCACCAAGAACCTGATGACCCACATGAAGCCGAACAAGAATTTCCTCATGGACAACATGTTTCTGGGCATCAAGACAGGGCAAGCTATAGAGTCGGAGCGATTTTTCGTCAAGCAACTGATCAAGTTGCTCACGAATCATGGTGGGTTCATGACCCAATACCGACAAACTCGCCGGAAGTTCTTCAGGCATATCATGAACGAAGTAAGAGGATTCGCTTGAGTTTCTGGCAATCTTCAGGGCTTGTGATGCTTGTTCAAGAACATCAAACTGATGTTGCCAACCATTGGAACAAGCCAACCCGGCATAAAAACGAAAACGTGAATCCGGCTCGTGGCGTTGCAGGCCAAGCAGTCGGCACGAACTGAGCAAAAATTCGACGACTGCCTTGGCCTTGTCTTTGGTGCAATCAGGCAGCAGTATGGCAAATTGGGCGCCCTGACGCCGGGCAATCAGAGCATCCTGATGTTCATTGAGCAATGGAAGCATTCGGGAAGCAAGCTGCATCAGTACGTGATCAGCTCGGTCTTCACCAAGCGCTTTGTTGATTGCGGCAAAGTCATCAAGTTCAAACAGAATCAGTGCAAGTGGCGTGCTCACCTCTTCTGCATGCGTCCATGAGGCATAGGCAACATCAAACGCTTTACGATTGGACAACCCGGTTAAAGCATCTTTGAAAAGTAATTGGCGTTGTTCGTCAAGTTGACGGGTCAGCTCATCAATCATCGTAGACGTACGGGCAACCAGAAGATTCATAGCATCCACGACTCGACGAAACTCTCGGGTTCGCGGTTTGATATCCAGTACCTTGTGATCCTTTTTGAGAACCCGGTCAGCCTGCATTTCAATGTCTGCAAGGGGTAAGGTAATCAGACGCAAAGCCAGATAACCCAGCATGCACAAAACAAGAACAATCGATCCGGCAAGTAGTACATCCTGCTTTGCCAGTTCCCAGAGATGTTTGTAGGCGTACTCTGCATCCGAAGTCACCAGGACAGATCCAAGCACTTTCCAACCATGGACCAACCCAGAAACCCCCGTCTGCGCAGACAATGGAAGTATGTTTTTGAACCAGCGAGGTACCGATTGAGCAGAATGATCTTCCTGGAAATGACAAAAATCACGACCCGATTCATCCAGCAGCATAATGGATCGATAATAGCCCTGGTCGAAGATCGCCCTTGCGATCAGACAGGCACGCAAAGGTGCATCGCGACCTAGGGATGCCCCGGTGGATATGGCCAGCATGTGGGCTGCATTATGAGCAGAAATTTTCAGCTGATTCTGTAAATAGGCACGGGTATTGAGTTCCGAGACGGCAAGAGAGCCCGACACCATCAATATGCTGCCGAAAACGAGAAAAACAACCAGTTGACGAAATAATGTCACGCGACCTCCTTGGTCTGCCACCGTCAATATTTTTAGATTACGGTTTAATTTTTGATGACTCAAGTTTCGGAGTTCATTTTCTCAAAAAAAATAGCTCTAATTCGCTTCAGACGTGGCTTCCAGGCG
>JAJZUM010000202.1 GCA_021848605.1 Pseudomonadota bacterium
AGAAGAAGTTCTGATGGCATGCTCGCACTTGTACTTTCCGAGTTGTCCTGTATGACTGACTGTTCGATTAGCCTTGTGTCCGTCACACAGGCTCCAACTCGATTGGTTTAGAATACGCGACTGATTTCGGCCTAGACCAGAGCTGAATACGGGTTAGTGATATGCGTCGAGGCCGATCAAATCAGACTGCCCGTTTTCGAGGTTACCATCAGGCGGTGTGAACAGACCTGGGGCCGGAATTTACGAGTAGGGCCTTTATGGCCTGGGCTCATGCACATGGCATTGAGCATCTGCTCAATGATCCAGGAAAACCCACGCGGAACGCCTATATCGAGAGCTTCAACGGCAAATTCAGGGACGAATGCTTGAATGAGCACTGGTTTGAAACCCTAGCCCAGGCCCGTGATGAGATTACAGCCTGGCGGCGGACCTATAACGAACAACGCCCCCATAGCGGAATCGGCCGGATTCCACCCGCAGCATTTGCTGCACAACATCTCCTGCAAAAGGTAACCTAAATGCGGACTTTGCTAAGAATTCAGTGGTACATCGTTGGGGGGCAGGTCAGTCAGGCGGTCTTGATCTCGTTGAGCAGATCGGGATGACGATCCAGCAGCTTGAACAGTTTGACGAGCGCCAGCGGTGGCTTGGTCTTGCCGTTCTCATAGCGCGAGAACGCATTGACGCCACCACCGAATAACTCGGCTGCTTGGCGCTGGTCAAGATCAAGCTTTCGGCGCACCTTGGCAATGTAATCAGGATCGACGTAGGAGGCATTCACTTGGCGCTGGAACAGCCCGATCAACTCGCCATAGCGGTCGCCATGCTCGCGGTTCAAGACGACTTCCCCGCAAGCGGGACAGAAGTCACCTGTTACCGCTGGAATGGTAGTGGTTTCACCCTTGTAGATATAGGATATGTCGCGCGTGTCGTGGATCAATTCCACCGCGCCGCAGCATGGACATCTCATGGTCACAACTCCTTGAAAGAAACGATTAATACATCATCAATGACAGTCAGCTTCAGGTACACCTCATCGTCATCTGCTGTCTTGGCGTGGTACACGTCTTGCCAAATACGATGATCGGCATAGGTCGTCATGCTCTTGTAAAAATCAGTGGGCGTGAGCGCCAATACAATAGCGCACATGCCGGCCAAGTCATTGATGCCCAACTCTCGCGCTCCATTAAAGGCGCTTGCCGTAGCCCTGACCTGACCTGACCGCGCCTGATCAAGTCTTTGACGAATGACAGCTTGCTATGTGGGGTGCCTTTTTCCATACGACCATTGTAACTTAATAGGTTAATTTGTCAAATAGGTTAATGGTAAGGATCTCTGGGTTTTTGGTAGTTTCGGCTTAGCGTACGATTTATTCCGTTTTCTGAGGTGGCCTTGCCCAATTCTAAGTCGGCAAAATCATGCGTTATAACCCGTTCCGGATGACTTTGGATTGCCATTCGGATTCCCCGTTTTTGTAGTCGACCACTAATTTCATTTCAAAGCCGTTTTGGTATCTGAAGAAGTCGGGTCTGCCAGGAAACATTATTTGTGCTCTCTGTACCCCGCATGCGGGAATCCATTCGTAAAGAAATGAATACACCAGCCGACGCATGTGACGGGGAGTTGGACCGGAGACATGGAAGTTGATCTACGCCAGTCAAGCCCAGAAAGATGCAAAAATTTGGCCTCTCGTGGCCTAAAACAAAAAGCTCAGGTACTACGGGCGCTTTCTGCCGAGGGCCCCATTAGATTGCAGCCCCGTCTTGATGAACTGGTTGGCGACTTGGCTGGAGCTAATTCACTTCGGCTCAACATCAACTAGTCTATCAAATGGTTGAAGCGGCAGGAATCGTCTGAGTTCTTCTACTTTGAAACCACTGCGAGCCATGCATATCCAACTGCTGTTGTTGGAAAAAATTTCCACCACTTTGCTTCGCCTAAATTGCAGCAAGGCACTGCGCCGGGAAAGTCTCCTGTTGGTACGAGCTAAAATGCACACAAAAATCAAGGAGTATGCGCTCTGAAAAATAACCAGAGTGTTTAACTGACCTTCTCAATTTTAGCAAGGAAAATTGGGCGATGATCACCAAATTTCGCGAAAAGCCGTTGAATTTCTTTAGATTCCAATCTTTTTTGGAGCATTCATGGGCTTGTTTAGATGGAACCTATTGCCACGCGCTTTGCTAAACAATGATATAATTTTTAAACTTGTTTTTTCGGAAAAGATCAGATTGAAAATTCTAGACTGCACGCCTGCCGGCATTTATGAGGCCGTTGCAATCCTTGATCAAGGTGGTTTGTTGGGTCTCCCAACTGAAACCGTGTATGGACTTGCTGCAGATGCCCGCAATGAATCTGCCTTACAACGCATTTTTCAAACTAAGGGACGGCCAGCTGATCATCCTCTAATTGTTCATATCGGCAATCCCGAGGAATTAGGGCAATGGGTACAGGATGTACCTCCTCTGGCTGAAGACTTGATCCAGAATTTTTGGCCAGGACCATTGACCCTTATATTGCCGGCGCGTTCCGATGTTTCACGCTGGGTAACCGGTGGGCAATCAAAAGTTGCCGTACGCTGTCCTGCTCTTGAAGCGACTCAGTCTGTTTTAAAAACATTGGGTCGTGGAGTTTGTGCACCTTCTGCGAATCGATTTGGTCGAATTAGTCCTACAACCGCCCAGCACGTCCTGGCCGATCTTGGTACTTCGATTGAGGCCATACTTGATGCCGGGCCTTGCAGGTTTGGGCTTGAATCCACCATTGTTGACCTGAGTGTCGAACCTGCAGTCATACTGCGGCCAGGAGCGCTGGCTGTGGAACAGATTGCCCAGATCTCTGGTTATATGCCACAGATTCTCAAGCGGGCCCAAAATACCAGGACCTCTGGATTGCTTGATAAACATTATGCGCCCAGAAAACCTGTTCAGCTTTGTAGCACATCACAATTGCAGGATCCCGACTTGTTGAGCTCCGCCGTCTACTCCGAGGCTGTAATTTTATCGATTGTCCGTCCAGCATGCCCAGGACTATGGCTGGAAATGCCTGTCGAAGCAGATCAATATGCACAACAATTGTATGACGCGCTCCGTCAGGCTGATGCTTCTGACAAACCGTTGATTGTGATCGAATCCCCCCCTCAACAACCCCAATGGCTCGCCATCCATGACCGTATCGAAAGAGCCTCCCGATAGAAAATCGATCGAAATACCAGACTATTTGTCAAGGTATTATCTTTGGGCTTATGTATCGCGGCGAGCCATACAATTCTGGGATCATGGCATTCTTGTGCAGCTTATTCTCTTTGGGCAGTATAGTCGCCTGAAACGGCACGTTCGTACCATTTTTTCTCCACAACCCGGCTCAGTATTGCAAATTGCGTGTGTTTACGGTTCATTAACTGCAGATCTCATCGCTGATTTGCAAGCTTCTGAAACCCTGACTCTGGTTGATGTTGTCCCTGACCAACTTCTAAAAACCAAAAGCAAAACCAATGATCATCGACTCAAGACCATTCTGGCCGATAGCTCGGATCTCCCCTGTTTACAAGACCACTTCGATAAAGTTCTTTTATTTTTTCTGCTGCACGAACAACCTCGGGATGTTCGTGAAAAAACGATTCGGGAGGCTTTACGGGTGCTACGAAGCGATGGTCTGCTGGTGATTGTTGATTATGATCGCCCCATCAAGTGGCATCCATGCCGCCCTATTTTATCCCTGATTTTTTCCTGGCTTGAACCCTTTGCCCGTGATCTCTGGACGCAGGATTTATCCTCCTGGATCCGGTCGATCGATGCAGAGGTCACCATCACGCGAACATCCGTCTTTAAGGGTGTCTATCAAGTTCTTGAAATAAGGAAATCATAAAATTTAGCAGTTATTTAAATAGCAACCCCATAAGATCGG
>JAJZUM010000203.1 GCA_021848605.1 Pseudomonadota bacterium
TTCAACCCCACTGAGGACGGAACAGAGTACGATCATCAGAACATCATGCAGACTGTGCAGTTTGTTTTTGGTGTTGCGGCGTGGATCGTCCAAATCAGAAAAAAAGGGGCGCAGGTCAGCAAGCATGGGCATAACCTGTCGGAAATCATCCTCGTACGATTATTTCCTCCAAATTGTAATAGGAATATAGCGCAATCGCCCTGGGGAGTCGGCCAGTCTTCATGTGTGTTAGCTTGAGTGGTCATGTTGATCTCCGGTTGTTGATGAGCGTCGTCACTCAGCATCGCCGCCGAAGATTACGGCAATTCGTCCAGCCCGGCCTCCACCCGCCCGATGTCGCCGACATGGCCCCAATGGATGGCATCGGGGACGTGTCCTAAGTGGTTTTCGGCAAGTTGCTGCAGCCGTTCCAGTTTGGCGCGGATGGTGGCCGTACGGGCGAGGTAGACATCGAGGGCGTGTGGCTTGGCATTCATCGTGGGCTCCGTGATGCGATTGACGACGCGACCATGAACACGCCGTTCGATCAGGAAGCCAAGCTGAATATGGTCGTGACGTCATTGGGAATGTACTGGCGCCATTTTGGCATCAGTGATACACTGACCAATCAGATTAATGTAGGAGGTGATGATGGGAGCCGCCATTGCCAAGCAGGACCGCATTGGTGCTCGAGTGCCTCACGAGGTTTATGAAACCTTGTGCCGTGCCGCCGAATTGACGGGTGCCACGGTCAATCAGTTTCTGGTGCAGGCTGCACTGAAGGAGGCCCAGGAGGTGATCGAGCGCGAGGAAGTCATCCGCCTCAGCCCGCGCGACTGGAACTGGCTGCTCGACTTGATGGAGCACCCGTCCAAGCCGAATGCCAAGCTGAAGGCTGCCATGAAGCGTTATCAGAAAGCCAAGCAAGACGATGCAGTTACTGCCTTTAGCTGGGAGCCATGACCGGAAGGGATTCAACTGTGACCGCCAGGAACTGAACGACTGGCTGCAACAGGTCGCGCGTCAGCACCAGGAAAAGGGGCTGTCGAAAACCTTCGTCGCCATCCGAGAAGAAGATCCGGCCCGTATTTGTGCCTACTACGCGCTGACTTTGGCCGAACTCGAAAGCCGGCATCTGCCGGATGCCTGGCGCAAGAAACTGCCGCGCCGCATTCCCGGTGTGCGGCTGGGTCGGCTGGCGGTCGATCGGCAATACCAGGGCAAGGGACTGGGCGAACTGCTTCTAGTCGACTCACTGACTCGGGCGCGGCGCATTTATGCCGAAGCGGGCGGGATTGGCCTGTTCGTCGACGCGCTTGATGAGCAGGCAGCCGGGTACTATCGCCGGTTCGGTTTCGAGGCCACACCGGATAATCCGCTGCTGCTGTTCCTGTCGGCAAAAGCCGTAGGCGAAGGACCGCCCGCAAGGCAGTCCCACGTAGCGGGATACCGTCACGAGCGAAGCGAAGCGGCACAAAGTTCGCAGAACAAGAATGATTGAACTGGTTCAGAAACACATGCACGGCATTAAGCATGGTTGACCATCCGAGATACAACAGCATCGAATCGTAGACATAGACTACGATGCATGGACCAACTGTTCAATACGCAACTGAAGTTGTGGAGTACGAAAACGATTGACTTCCAGACAATACAGAACATGAACCTGCCGTACTTCAGGATCTGGCCATCGCTTCAGGTCAGGTCCAAACCAGATGGCTGGCACAACTCTGGAGCCTGACTGGAGTTCCATTTTTAAAAAACGATCCTTGAGCAGCTGTTGATGACGGATGAAAAACGTTCCAGCAAAACGGGGTTCCGGACAGCCTTGTCCCCACGGACCGGATTCTTCTAAAAGCAGAGCAGTTTCAATATCAAGAAACTCAGGAGAGAGTTCACCATCATAAGCATAGGTCTGTTCAAAACAACCTTGATCGACGCGACGAACCACACACTGTTCAAAAGCTTGCTCAAAGCGGGCAAGATTTTCCTTACGAAGTGTTAGTCCGGCAGCCGCTGCATGTCCACCAAAACGCAGCAACATGCCTGGATATACAGCATCAATCTCGACAAGCAGGTCACGAATATGTGCGCCTGGAATCGATCGAGCCGAACCCTTGAGAATCCCTTCTTCCTGAGACTGCGCCAGAGCAATCACTGGAATATGCAGTTTTTCTTTCAAACGTGATGCAACCAGGCCGACAATGCCTTCATGCCAGTGCTCTTGAAAGACGACCTGGGTACGTCGACCGTCCCCTTGAACATCAAGCACGTCATCGAGGGCTTGCGTATGCATTTCATCCTGAATCTGACGACGCTCCAGATTGAGCTGATGTAACCGTTGCGCATACAAACGAGCTTGATCAAGATCATCAGTCAGGAGACATTCAATGCCCACATGCATATGTTCCAAACGTCCGGCGGCATTAATGCGAGGCCCAAGATAAAACCCAAGATCATTCGCCTGTAAGCACCCCAGATCTCGACCACAGACTTCAGCCAAGGCAATAATGCCAGGCACACAGTGATGTTGACGCATACGCATGATCCCCTGATGGACCAAGATGCGGTTAATACCCTGCAGGGACACCAGGTCAGCCACACTGCCGAGCGCAACAAGATCAAGCCATGATGCAGCCATGGGAAAAGGGCCGGGTAAACTTTGTATTAAACGCGATCGCAGCGCCGTCATCAGATAAAACGCAACGCCAACGCCTGCCAGAGTTTTGTCGGGGAATGGGCATTCGGGTTGTTGGGGGTTCACCAACGCATCTGCAGCAGGAAGTTCATCACCAGGCAAATGATGATCGGTTATCAATACCTTAAGGTTAAGACTCTGGGCATAGGCAACCGCCTCAAGACTGGCTGTACCATTATCAACGGTGATAATCAAGTCAACCGGACCATCCTGGCGCACAGCATCAATCAGTGCACAACTTAGTCCATAACCCATACGAAAGCGATCTGGCACAGCATATCGAACCTGAAGATATCCCATACTGCGTAGGGCGCGTATCACAAGAACAGTACTGGTGGCCCCATCAACATCATAGTCGCCACAAACGACGATCGACCACTGATTCATGCGTGCCTGCTCAAGCAACAGGACAGCCTCATCAAGCCCCTTGAGTGTTGGTTGAGGCAATAGTGCCAGCTTTCTGGGTTGAGCCCATGAGGGAATATTTCGGCTCTGCAAAACCCTATCCAGCACCGGATGCTGAACAGGGTTTAAGGGGGACAAACTGCTTTCACGAATAATCCAGTTTTCAGGAAACATGAATAGTTCGTAGATTAATGGCCAATATGGTGCGACAAAACACGTTCAACTTCCGGAAGACTCGCATCCAGAGTTTCCAGGACGGCTGACTGACATTGACCAATTGCCGTATCCGGATCCTTGAGGCCATTTCCTGTGAGTGTACAAACGACTTTACTTCCTTCAGGAATTTTCCCATTTTGAATATCACGCATTGCCCCTGCCAGAGAAGCGGCCGAAGCAGGTTCACAGAATACGCCTTCATGCATAGCCAAAAGACGCTGGGCAGACAGAATTTCCTGATCACTCAGCTCGTCAAACCATCCTCCGGATTGCTTCTGCAGGTCCCATGCCTTATCCCAGGACTGAGGATTACCGATGCGAATCGCTGTTGCAACGGTTTCTGGTTTCGTGACAGGGCCACCACGCAGAAAAGGAGCCGAACCTGCTGCCTGATATCCAAGCATACGAGGACGAGCCAAAACAACGCCACGTTCATAATATTCACTATATCCCATCCAGTGCGCTGAGATATTGCCAGCATTACCAACGGGTAGACAGTGAAAATCAGGTGCTGAACCAAGTTCTTCAATAATTTCGAATGCAGCAGTCTTTTGTCCTTGCAAACGAAACGGGTTAATGGAATTGACAATAGTAAC
>JAJZUM010000027.1 GCA_021848605.1 Pseudomonadota bacterium
AAAAGCCAATATTACTCATGAAGACGATGCCACCTTGCAGAAAGTCGTGGACTTTATGAAGCAATATCCGAATGCCAAGGTGACGATTGAAGGCTATACGGATAATACAGGTCGTCCAGCTCTGAATCGTCGTTTGTCGTTAGCTCGTGCCAATGCTGTTCGTGAGGCGCTGGTTAAAATGGGCGCTGATGCCGATCGTTTGGATGCCAAGGGCTTTGGTTCTGCAAATCCAGTTGCTTCCAATGCGACTGCAGAGGGACGTGCCCAGAATCGTCGTGTGATTGCAACTGCGCACTCGGAAGCTCAACCTTCGGTTGAGACCAGTAAGCCAGAACCGAAGAAGCCAATGATGAAGCATCACCATGCATACCATGGCAAGCACCATCATGCACATCATGTTCATCATAAGGCCAAGAAAGCTGCAGCCAAGCCAGCTCAGTAAACTTGTCTGGTCTTTCAGTAGTATTTCCGGGCTTCAATTAGCCCGGTTTCTCCCGACCCCAATATTTAGTCGTATGATTAAATGTTGGGGTTTTTCTTGATAAGAGGCATTTCGAGTGATTCAGAATCTGCGCAACATCGCCATCATTGCACACGTTGACCATGGTAAGACAACTTTGGTGGACAAACTCCTTTCTCAGTCCGGCACATTGGGTGAACGGGCAGGAGAGTTGGAACGGGTCATGGACTCCAATGATCTTGAAAAGGAACGTGGTATTACCATTCTTGCTAAAAATACGGCAATCAGTTGGACGGATACCCGTAGTCATCAGAAATACCGGATCAATATTGTTGATACGCCAGGACACGCTGATTTCGGTGGAGAAGTTGAACGTGTGCTGAGTATGGTGGATTCTGTGTTGCTGTTGGTGGATGCGGTCGATGGTCCCATGCCACAGACCCGTTTTGTGACCATGAAGGCTTTTGCCCGTGGCTTGAGACCTATTGTAGTTGTCAATAAGGTTGACCGTCCTGGCGCTCGTCCTGACTGGGTCATTGACCAGGTTTTTGATCTTTTTGACAAGTTGGGTGCCACTGAAGAACAGCTGGATTTTCCGGTCGTCTATGCCTCAGCCTTGAATGGAGTTGCTGGACTTGAACTTGCTGCAATGGCCGAGGACATGCGTCCTTTATTTGAAACGATTGTGGACAAGGTGTCTCCACCCGATGTTGATCGGATTGGTGGATTCCAGATGCAGATTTCCTCGCTGGATTATTCAAGTTATGTGGGTGTGATTGGTATTGGACGTATTCAGCGCGGGAGTATCAAAACCAATACGCCGGTTGTGATTGTTGATCGTGAAGGTAAGCGCCGGCAGGGTCGTGTGCTCCAAATCATGGGACATTTGGGCCTGCAACGTGTTGAAGTGCCTGAGGCAGAGGCCGGGGACATCGTATGCGTCACGGGCATGGAAGGACTTAATATCTCGGACACCCTGTGTGATCCGCAAAATGTTGAGGCCTTGCCAGCGCTTACTGTGGATGAACCAACCGTCAGTATGACTTTCCAGGTCAATACGTCACCTTTTGCCGGACGTGAAGGCAAATATGTAACGTCGCGCAATATCAAAGAGCGTCTGGAACGGGAACTATTGCACAACGTCGCGCTCAAGGTTGAGCCTACAGATCATCCTGACAAATTCAAAGTTTCTGGTCGGGGTGAGCTGCATCTTTCGGTGCTTATTGAAAATATGCGTCGTGAAGGTTATGAACTGGGTGTTTCACGTCCGGAAGTGATCACCCGTGAAGTCGATGGTCAGCGGGAAGAACCTTTTGAACTGGTCATTTTTGATGTTGAAGAACAACATCAAGGCGTGGTCATGGAGCAGATGGGCTTACGTCGTGGTGAGATGACCGATATGGTGGTCGATGGCAAAGGACGGGTACGTATTGAGGCTATTGTTCCATCGCGCGGGTTAATTGGATTTCGTTCCGAGTTTCTCACTCTGACATCTGGAACCGGCATCATGACCTCCAGTTTTTCCCATTATGGACCAGCCAAAATGGGTGATGTCGGTCAGCGCAACAATGGTGTCCTGATCTCGATGATCCATGGAACGGCTTTAGGTTACGCGCTCTTCAATCTGCAGGAACGTGGACGTCTGTTTATCGAGCCAGGCACAGAAGTCTATGAGGGTATGATCGTCGGCCTGAATGCTCGTGGTGAGGATATGGTTGTCAATCCCACCAAGGCAAAACAGTTGACCAATATTCGTGCCTCGGGAAGTGATGAGAATATTATTCTGACGCCCCCGGTTCGCTTTACACTCGAACAGGCGCTCGAGTTCATTCAGGATGATGAACTTGTGGAAGTTACCCCCAAAAGCATCCGGTTGCGTAAGCGCTTTCTTAGTGAAACCGAGCGGCGTCGTGCCTCACGCTGATGGTTGATGGCACCGAAGTGCCCAGCGCGCATGCTCCTGCACCAAGGGTGTTCCGTGGTGCAGGAGGTGCTGGATTGCCTTAATGTTGCATGAGGTTGGTCGGGCATTACCAAGTGCAACAGCGATATTGCGTTGAAAAGATTCAAAACCCATACGTCGAAGCGCAGATCCTTCCGTTTTTTGCAGATATTCCTGTTCCGTCCAGAAGGCAAGAGTTGCCAGTTCGATCTTGTGCAGTTGATGGCGTGCTTGTTGTTCCATGTGGTGTGCCAGCTGGGCAAATTTGTTCCAGGGGCAGACCAGTTGACAGTCGTCGCAGCCAAAAATCCGGTTTCCGAAGGCAGGTCTGAGATTCTCGGGAATGCTGTCTTTGCTCTCAATGCTCCAATAACTGATGCACAGCCTAGCATCAAGCTGTTGGGGTGCAACGAATGCCCGCGTTGGGCAGACATCCAGACAAGCACGACAGTCGCCACAATGATCACGTTCAAAGGCTTGTGATGGCGTAAAAGCAATACTGCTGTAAATCTCGCCAATGAAGAATACCGATCCAGCCTTTGGGTGAATCAACAAAGTGTTTTTGCCAATCCAGCCAAGTCCTGACTGCTGGGCGATGCGTTTCTCCAGAACAGGTGCTGAATCCACAAAAGGCCTATTGCTGCTCTCTGGAACGGATGACGTCAGCCAGGTTGCCAGTCTTTGCAGTCGCTGCCGCACAATTCGGTGATAGTCGCGTCCTAGCGCATAGCGGGCAATGTAGGCCCGGTCTGGATTGGATAAGATCTCCATACTTTCGGCTTGATCAGGCCAGGAAGGATACAAAAAACTCAGGACACTCTTTGTGCCCGGGACAAGTTCATGAACATTCCAGCGCTTGCTACCATGTTTGACGAGATAGTCCATGGAGGCACCGCGCCCGGCCTTCCACCATTGGATCAGCCGCCTTGCATCATCTTCAAGGTCAGGGACACTGATCCCCAAGGCAATAAATCCCTCTATTTGGGCGCGCCGCTCAAGTTCTTGGCGGATGGACTTGAGCTGGACAGGTTGCATGCATCGACTAGGCCGTTTCTACCGAAATGGCCTGGTTGAGCAGGGACAGAATCTCATCTTCCAGACGAAAGCGAGCCTCAAGTGCCAAACCAAGTTCGGAAAGTTCTTGCTTAAGCTGGTCTTGAAGTTCTTCGAGGCTTTCTTCGCTGTCGTAAAGATCATTAAAGCGCAGTGCAAGATCGGTACTGGTCTGGAGCCGGGTGTACAATTTTTTGATTTGGGCAACCTGTTCGGTTGTACCCGTTTGCTCAGCCTCAGCAATCAGGGTATTGAAGATCTCAAAATGGGCTGCCGAAACATAGTCCATGAGAACTTGACAAAAGGACTGTAGCCGCATAGCGGTCGGTACATCAGTGTCTGAAAGAGGTGATTCTGGTTGAATGCCACACATCTGAACCAGCAAATCTTGTCGTTCCTTAAGCCATTGATGCACCGCATGTCGCAACGGCTCCTGAAAGGCCGTGTAGAGTTCCTGTTCATGCATGAGATGTTATCCCCTCGAAAGACTTCAAATTTCTATTCTGTTGCTAGGATAGACATTCTCAGTTATCAGTCAATACCTTTAAGCACGAAAAGAGTGCCTGATTACCCTGCTTGGGCAGAACTTCAATCTTATCATGTAGTTTGACAGGTAATTTTATAGTCCTTTTCTCATCTCACGCAGGAGCCTAGGCATTGAGCACTTATTTTGGTCGCACAAGCAGGTATAGTCCGGTGATGGTGATGAAACTAAAGGCAGCCAGGCTGAGTTCGGGCATACTGAATCCAAGCAATGTCCAGTCTATTTTGGCACACTCACCTGAGCCACGAAGTACCAGACTTACGACTTTCTGTAAGGGAAATACATCAAGCAGGTAATTAAGACCAGGACCGCAGTCTGGAACCTGATCTGCAGGTAGGTGCTGAATCCAGACATGACGCAGTGCAATACCGCCTCCGGTTAGGCTGGCCAGAGACATCAGCAGCGCGCTCACCCGGTTCAAGATGCGTTGCTGGCTGCTCAGAAGGCCGATAAGCGCAAAAAAAGCCACGCTCATATAGGCAATACGCTGGAAGATACATAGCGGGCAAGGCTCAAGATGGTCGTCGTATTGCAAGAAAATAGCGGTTGACAGACTCAGCAGACAAAAGATGAAAATCATTAAATATAATGTACGATTGGCAGGCATCACTAGGCTCGTTGTTAAAAACACGTCATAATTTTCCTGCAAATTTACAACAGGTCAAGTTATCATGGTGTATATTTGGTAACGGAATGGAGGTTGGTTGGAATGGGGGGTGCAACCTTGTTGGTACGTGGTCAGATTTGGAAAGCCCTTATAATGGCCTGTATGGCACTTATGACCAGCTATTCCATGGCTGAAGGTGAGGAGGGAGGTGCAGGAGGTGTACCTTATGTGGCGCTGGCTCCGTCCTTTGTAACCAATTTTGGTGGGCCCGCTGATGTTGATAATCCACATTTTGTTAAGGTTGACATTTCCTTACGGGTTGGCAGTAATGATATGGTGGACGAAGTGAAATACCATTCGGCTGCCCTGCGCAATTACATTTTACTGCTTCTGGCAGCTCAGACCGACCAGGTCATGGAGGCGCCCAGCGCCCAGACGATGCTGCGTCAGGAAATCCTCAAGGGTGTGAACAAGATTCTCAAGCATGAAGACGGCGATAAAGTCAAAGTAGATGATGTTTTCTTTACGAGTTTTGTGATTCAGCAATAACGCGAAAAGGTATCGGTACGTAACCGGTCGGAATGACCGGAGCTGAAGCACTCGAGAGTGTTTGGCACATTGTCTTTAAAGGTGGGTCCGCCAAGGTAAGCCGGCGGATTCACTGTTTCGCAGTATGCGCTCGGCGTCCCTCTGTCCCAGGTTGAAGGCTTCCTGCATGTATTCGTGGTGGAAGAAAAGGTAACTCATCAGTTCACCACGGTGCTGGCCTTTGCCCTGAATCAGTTGGTGTAGCACTGGAAAATCCCAATGCCGATGCCACCAGCGTAACTGTCCATAATTTCTCTGAAACACAATTTCAGCCATTTTGCCAAGGTGACTGCTGTGTCGGGGTCCGACAAAGATCCAGGGTACGATTCGGTAGGGTCGTTCGCTTGCCGAGCATCCGGGTTTGAGCTCACGGGCATGTTGCAACATAGCATTCATTTTTCGTAGGGTATGAACGTCTTCAACCATGCGATCGGCGAGTGCTGCTTTCAACATGTGTGAAACAGCATCATAGACATCCGGGATATTTGTCCCAACCTCCATGCCAGGGGATGTTTCAAGCGGGTCGCTGGCCACAATGAGTAGCTTTTCAGCACCGAGCACCAAAGCGGGTTTGATGGGTGCATTCATGCGCACCCCACCATCGAGATACCATCCGGCTGCCTGGCTGGGTCGGGCGACATGGACGGGAGGAAACAGGACTGGAATGGCGGCTGAGGCCATGACATGTTCGGGATTTAGTTGAGTGGCCATGTAGTCAATGGCGCGGGTATCGTCGCGATAGTTGGCTTGGGTAAAGCCCTCGGGTTCATGACGCTCAAAAAAAATGACGCTTCGGCCACTACGGCATGAGGTCGCTGAAACAGCAACCAGATCAAGATGCTTGCCGGTTCGGATGTTCTCATGCAGGTCACGCCAGTTCATACGTTCGGCAAGGGTTTGTGCGAGCGGATGGGCATTGAGAATACTGGGAAGATGATTTGAAATGCCAAGCATCTGTCCCATGTATTGAAGGCCGGCCTTGATGCCACTGTGCAGGATGGGTGAAACAACATCTTTTCGGTAAATGGATGACCATACATCACGTGCGACTTGGGCTGCTTCATGGGCAGGCAAATGAGCAATCGAGCCAAAAAGTACTGCATTGATCGCCCCCGCACTGGTACCGATAAACATACGTGGGCGCTCACCTCGCTGTTCCAATGCAGGAAGCAAGGTGGCCAAAGCACCGGCTTCGTAGGCTCCTCGGGCTCCTCCACCAGCAAGAACGACAGCGGTTTGGCCAATTGTGCTCATCATACTACTCCAACTGGAAGATGCCATTGCCTGCAGTAAAGAGCAGATATCCCTGCGGGGTTATCGCCAGTCCTTTGGGTGCGGCCAAGGTTCCGGGAAGATTGCCCAAAGTCATCCCGTTCATTCCCGATGTCCCTGCCAGGGTGCTGACCGTACCTGAGGCTGAAATTTTCCTGATGAGTGCGTTGGCGGTGTCGGCCACATATATGTTTCCCTGCTGGTCAATGGCCAGTTGTTCAGGGAGGTTGAAGCGGGCATTGGCAATAGGACCATCGACGTAGCCGGAAAGACCGCTGTTCAGGGTCGTTACTGAGCCTTGACTGATTTTACGAATGGCATTATTGCCGGTATCAATAACATATAAATTATATTGATGGTCAAAAGCAAGTGCGGATGGAGCATTGAATTGAGCGGATTGGTTGGGTCCATCCGCAAATGCACCCGTCCCACTGCCGGTACCCGCAAAGGTTTGAACGACCCCATTTGGAGCGACGGTACGTATGCTATTACTGCCGGTGTCAGCCACGTAAAGCGTTCCTGCAGCATCAAGGGCAAGTCCTGTAGGATGCCCAAAGGCAGCAGCGGTGCCTTGGGCATCAACATAGGCAGAAAATCCCATGCCGGCAAGCGTGCTGACATTGCCGGATTTGATGACGCGAATATCATCATTATTGCTGTCCGCAACGAAGACTGTTCCATTACTGGCTACAGCAATGCCGGCAGGCGCATTGAAGCTAGCCTTTGAAGCGGGGCCATCAGCGAAGCCTCCTGCTGCGCCACATTGGCCGGCGAGGGTTGAAACAACCCCAGTACTGGATACCGTACGAATACAGTTATTGTTGGTGTCGGCAATGTAGGCGGTTCCCTGGGCATCCACCGCAATCTGGGTAGGATCTGAAAACATGGCGGCATTGGCGGTGCCGTTTTGAATGCCAATAACAGGAGCTTGTCCGGCAAGAGTTGACGTCATGGCGGTTGCCGGATTCCACAAACGGAGCATGTTGTTTCCGGTATCCATAATCAAAAGCTGATTAGCAGAAGTAGTTGCGATTCCTGTCGGCGCATTGAACAGCGCTTGGGTATTTGAACCGTCGCGGGCGCCAGCATTACCTGATTGACCAATGACCGTTGGCCCCAGCGTTAAGGTTTGATCAGAAGGAATACCTGAGTTGGTGTTGTAGGCTATAGAGAACTGGTCAATAACGTCGTGGATGCTGTCGCTGGCGTAGAAAGTACCGTTGACGATAGCAAGACTTGACCAGGCATTGGATGGCTGCTGATTTGTATCGGAGGGTGCCGAGCAGTAGTTGTTGATGCCAAAGCAGAATATCGAATAAATTTTCTGGTTGGCGCTATCGGCAACTAAGAGGACAATGGATGAATTCAAACCGTTGCCTAAATTCGATTGACCTGGATTGATGATCATTCCCATAGGGCTTCCCAGACTCAAGCTGGTGTATGTACCGGGAATGGACAGGGATAGCGTTTGCGCGTTCAAACAGGCTGAGGGGGCTGATGTTTGGCTTGTGCCGCTATTGCTTTGCGAGGTTGTTGGGCAGGCCGCAGGCGCCAGCAGTCGAATGCTGTGGTTGCCGGTATCACTAACGTAAAGTACCGATATCGGCGAGGATGTGTTTGGGTTCAACGTCACCGAAAGAACACCCTGAGGGTGATTGAAGCTGATATTATTGCTGATGCTTTGTATGTTACCTTGGGCATCGGTTATTTCGCTGACCGTGCCATCGCTGTTACCGCTGCTGCTGCCCCCGGCCAGGGTAGAGACGATTCCCTGAGGAGTAATCATTCGAATCGAATTGTTATTGGTGTCGGCAACATAAAGGTTGTCCCGGGCGTCGATGCTTATAGCTGTGGGGTCGCTGAACTGCGCGGCTATACCTGTGCCATCCTTATTGCCCTGAACGCCACCGGCAAACAGGCTAACCTGCCCATCCGGAGTGATCTTGCGAATGCTGTTGTTCAGGCTGTCGGTCACAAAGATGTTGCCCTTGCTGTCGGTTACGGCCGAATTGGGGTGCTGAAAAAGGGCCTGGGCCGTCGTACCGTTGAGGTTGCCGGCGGTTGCAGTTGAACCTGCCAAAAGGGCAATTTGATGGGCAGAGGGTGCGGGCGGCAGAAGTAGCGGAGCAAGTGAGCCAGATTTTTGACCGCAGCCGCTAAGGGTCAGCAGGGTAGACAGTGCCACGAGGCGAAGTACGGCTGGATGCGCCATAGTCGGTATTCCTTTACTGTATTCTTGTTGGATGCTCTTTATTATGGACCTTCTGCATCAATCAGGTCGTACATTTTACGTATCTAAATACTGTTGATGCAGTAGTTCGGTCGCTTTGTCCCAATCAAACTGTCCAATGGCCATATCCAAGGCATCCCGGAGTGATTTGGGTAGATGAAGCCAGGCGGCCGAATGTTGTTGCCAATAGCTGCTTGCTGAGAAATCGCTCGATTCCAGTAAGTCCAGCAAGGTCTGCACATGTTGCTGCAGATCGGAAGCAGGCAGAGTGTCTGCAACTGGCGATGGTTCCGGATAATCGTGGAAATAGGCGCGAAGGTGATCGATCAGTGCGCGGTGGTGATGACGTAGCATAACCAGGCCTTCGCGGGCGTCAGGCTCCTGTTCCTGTGCTGAACAGGCCGTCTGTAAGGCTTTGGCGCCAAGGCTTGCTGCCAGTCCCTTGACCGTATGTAGCAGACGTGCCGCTTCCTCAGTTTTATTGTCCTCAAGCAGTTGTTGATAATTGTCGACAAAGTGCTCCTGTTCGTGACTGAATCGTTTCAGCAGGTTCAGATACATGGTTTGGTTGCCAAGCATGCGCTGCAAAGCTTCGCTGCTGTCAACACCTTCGATCTCAATCGGGGTGTTTGCTGAGGCGGTGCTGGCATGTGCAACCGGAAGTGGCTGTTTCTGTAACCAGAGACTAAGTTTTTCTGCCAGCAGGGCCGGTTCAATGGGTTTGGAAATGTGGTCGTTCATGCCGGCTTCGATACAGCGGTTGCGGTCTTGTTGCAAGGCATTAGCTGTCATGGCAAGAATGGGCAGATGGGCATGCTGGGGCATTTGACGAATATGCCGGGTTGCTTCAAGGCCATCCATAACCGGCATTTGCATGTCCATAAGCACCAGATCGTAGGTCTGCTGTTCAAGCTGGTTCAGGGCAGCCTGGCCATCACCGGCAATATCGACCGCAAGTCCAAGATTGGCTAGCAACATGCAGGCAACTTCCTGGTTCAACTGGTTGTCTTCAACAAGCAAAACACGCCGGCCTTTGAACGCAAGACTACTCTGGTCAGCGTGTTTTGCTATCCCGGCATGAGGAATGAGGTTGGTCGAGGAGCTCAGAATAGGCAGGAGGTTGTCAACCAGTGTTGAGGCTGAAACCGGTTTGACCAGAATGGTTCTGAATCCAAGCGCCCTCGCTTTGTCCTCAACAGCTTCTCGGGAAAAAGCAGTGACCATCAAAAGTTCGGGAGGATGTTCGAGTTGGAGTTCATGCAGGGCAGAGGCCATCTCCAGGCCATTCATGCCTGGCATGTTCCAGTCAATGAGGGCAACTTCGAAAGGCTGCCCGTTTTGTTCGGCACGCTGAATATGCTGCAGAGCTTCTTCAGCCGATGTGCAGGTCTGTGCCTGAAAATGCAAATTGTCGAGCATACCGCCGAGAATGTCGCACGAGGAAGGGTTGTCATCGACGACGATAATTCTGCGTCCGCGCAGATCAGGAAGTGGTTGCAACAAGCGTTGACGGTTGGCGCTTTTGTCCAGTGCGACATCAAACCAGAATGTTGAGCCTCTGCCCAGCTGACTTTCCACGCCCACAGAGCCATGCATCAGTTCAGCAAGGTTTTTGCATATGGCTAAACCAAGACCTGTCCCACCATAGCGTCGGGTCGTAGAGCTGTCGGCTTGCTGAAAACTCTGAAACAATCGGGCCTGTTGTTCTGCACTCAGGCCAATACCACTGTCACGAACATAAAAATGCAAATGTACCGAGGAATCATCTTCATGAACAACATTCAGGCCGATTTCAATATCGCCTATATCGGTAAATTTAACGGCATTATTGCCAAAGTTCAGCAGGATTTGCCGCAAACGAATCGGATCTCCCATGATTTTGGCAGGTGCACTGGGGTCAATATTCAACAGGAGCTCTAGCTGTTTTTCTCCGGCTTTCTGCTGAACAAGGGCGACAACATCCTGAAGCAGTGTTTCGAGTGCAAACTCCTGATGTTCAAGTTCCAGTTTGCCAGCCTCGATTTTTGAGAAATCCAACACATCATTGATAATGTTAAGCAAGTGTTCACTGGATAGACGAATCTTGTCCATATAGTTGCGCTGACGTTCATTCAGTTCAGTTTGCTGAACCAGATGAGACATGCCAATGATGACGTTCATGGGCGTACGAATCTCGTGGCTCATGTTGCTCAGAAAGTCAGATTTGATCCGGGTTGCCTCTTCGGCAAGTTCTTTACTGTGCAACAAGGCAGCCTGGGCTTGTCGTTCAAGGGTAATATCCTCAATAATGGCCACAAGCCCACTCTCCGGGTGGCGGGTGTCGACCAGGCGGGCGCTAACCCGGGCCCAGAACGTTGTGCTGTTGCGACGTACCAAAGCAATTTCTTCCCGAAAGCCCCCTGTTTCTTTGAGGGAACGGTTGATGCGCGCCCGCATGTCCGGATCGGTTTCATCACTGTGATAAAGAATGGCACTGGAGGAGCCCACCAGTTCTCCGGCAGGGTAGTCAAAGAGTTCATCCATGCGTGGATTGGTGCGCATGATGGTTTGGTCCTTGACGTAAACGATGGCCAATGAAGCCGTATCGAAAATAGCACTGAGTTCTTCGTGGGCGGTTTGAAGTTTGCGTTCGTTTTCGGCAATTCGCTGCATGGCCTCTTCAAGCGCCTGGGTTCGTTCCTGAACCAGTTCTTCAAGATGTTGACGGTAGGCCTGCAGTTCCTGGTCCCGTCGTTTATCTTCACTGATATCGCGTATAAGGCTCACCAGGCTGCCTTGGGCCGATGGCATGATGCGTGCTTCCAGGCAGCGCTCACCTTCAGAGGTGTCCAGCATGAAGTTGAAGTGCTGCAGGGTATGTTCATCAATCGCTTTGTGGAACGCATGCATGAACAGTTCAGCCTGTGCCACCGGCAAAACATCCTTGATGTTGCGCTGCATGCACTTCGTAGCGTTCAGTCCCGCAATTGAGCTTGGGCCAAATATCTCGACAAAGGTGCCATCCGGGGTATTACTGCAGATCAGGTCGGGAATAGCACCGATCAGAGCCTGCAATTGCGCCTGGGTCTCAACCAGTTGGCTATGGGCCTGCAAATTTTCCAGGGCAAAGGATACGTCGTGGGTCATGGTTTCCAGCAGGGCGGCAATTTCGCCATCAAAGAAATGAGGGCTATCGCTATAGACCGTTAATACGGCATGCAGCTGCTGTTGCAGAAATATGGGGAAGGCCGCACTGGAGTGAAACTGATGCGCCAGAGCACGTTCCCGGTGCGCTGCCATGTGTGGGTCGGTCGAGGTGTCCGTGTTGACAACGGTGTGTCCCTGAATCCATGCTGATGCAGTGACTCCCTCAGCCTGATCGGCAGGAACATTGATGCGCACATCCAGGTTTTCCAGAAACTGGGTGCCTTCGCCAAAGAAGGCCCAGGGGATGATCTGTTCTCTGGCTTCATCCGGGCGTCCGAGCCAAGCCATGCGAATCAGTCCGCTGTCAACCGGAATTTGACAGATCAGCTGCATGAGGTGATCTTCGTTGGTAGCATGAAGGATCGCCTGGGTCAGATGGGAAAGGTCGGCATAAACTTTCTTGAGTAGGTCGGCACGTTTTTGTTCAAGCTTCAGGGCACTGATATCGGTTGCAATACCATCCCAGACAATACTGCCATCATCGGATTGCTGCGGTTGGGCCTGAAATGCCAGCCAGATGCTGGAATGACTGGGTCGTTGCATGCACAGCTCAAAAGTCCATGGTGTCAAATCGGTAGCGCTTTCCAGTTGGGTTCGGTAGTAAGTGTCGAGCGATTCTGGATCAGCATCGCGCAGGAGCAGGCTAGAGTTTGCCAGGATTTCCTGAACATCAAAACCCAGAACTTTCTCGACCCCATTACTGATGAAGAGGAATCTACCTTCACCTTGGCTATTGCGGGCGTATCTGAAAATAAATCCTTGGGCAATGTTGTCACCGAGTACTTGCAGGCGCTGTTCGGTGCGGATGCGCTCGTGCTCAGCCTGAATGGCCTTCATGCTCTGTTGTTGCACGTAAAGCCGGCGGATGAACGCCATGAGCAGAATCACCAGACTCACCGTAATAAGAAGTACCCATACCATGGTGGATTGCAATTGGGTCAGCACATCCAGTCGATTCTCTTGGACCCAAAGCATCCAGTTGGTTCCATTGATCGAACGGGAAACCTGGATGACTGAGTCGCTATCCTCCCGCCCCGAACCCAGGAGTGGTGCTTCCGGAAATGAATCCAGCAAATGCGGTGTCATTTTTTGCATGTGACTCATGCCGGATGTACGTGTGGTCGAGTAGGCCTGTAGAAAAAAAGTTCCAGATCGGCGCTGGGCTGCTGGCCATGCTTGCGATGGAAAAATCATCAGCCAGCTTGAGGCACTCCTGGTTGGGTCTGGCCATTGTTGCAGGATTTTGGCAAAGGCATGGTGTGGGCTGGCGCGCAGCACCAACGTACCGAGGAAGACGGCTGGCCGGGTTTGACGATCGTAAATGGGGAACAGCCAGTCCATGCGCTCCATGTGCTGTTCATCCTGATACAGATTAGTATGACTGCACCCTACGGGTGGAGCAGCGTCGTTCAAGGGTAGGCTTTCACGGTTCGATGACGAGGTACTGAGGAGCACTTGTCCCGAGGCATCAAGCAGGCTCACAGAATCAAAGGTATTGAGTTTGGGGAGAGTTTGCAGCTGGCTGAGTAACCAGGCGCGGTTCATGGAGCCGGGCACCAGTAGAAAGCTGAGTGCACGGTGCTGCAACAAATCATCGCTCTCCAGACTGGAGCAGGACTGGGTATGATCATTCATCCATGAACTGATTCCGTCTTCTTTCAGTCGGGCGATGCTCTCGAGATCACGTTCTGCCTTGTGGCTCAGACGTTGGCTCTCATAATGATAAAAAGCGCCGTTGAACAGGGGGATAATGGCCAGTAAGGCGACATAGGCAGCATAAAGATAGAGACGAGAACGGGTGATAAAAAAGGCCATGATCTTAACTTTGCTCACCGGGGTCCTGGTAGCGGGCCGCTACTTCGAGAAAGGCATCGAGGCGACGTTCAAAGGCATCGACAATAGCAGGTGCAAAATGACTACCACTGCCATCACGGATGAGTCGCAACGTCTCTTCCATCGGGAAGGGTGGTTTGTACACGCGCCTTGAGATCAGGGCATCAAAGACATCTGCCAGTGCCATCAGTTGCGCCGATAAGGGGATCTGGTCGCTCTTAAGTCCCTTAGGGTAACCGCTGCCATCCCATTTCTCATGATGTCCCCCAGCAATTTCCATGGCTGTATATAGGAACTCAAGCCCTTGGTGATCTTTCTCAAATTGAATGGCCCTCCAGATGGCATCTGCACCGATCTGGGCATGGGTTTTCATGATAACCCATTCGTCGGCATCAAGAGGACCGGGTTTGTGCAGAATGGCGTCAGGGATGCCCACCTTGCCAATGTCGTGCAATGGAGCAGCCTGAACGATGGCTTCGATACGCTCGGGGCTTAGTCTTTCCTGATATGCGGCTTGCGTGGCAAGATCTTCGGCAAGCAGACGTACATAGCCTTGGGTACGCAAGATATGATTGCCTGTGTCCGTGTCACGTGCTTCTGCCAGGCTGGCCAAGGAACGCAGTGCCACATTCTGGATCATCAAGTTTTGTTGCATGCGTCGCTGCACTTCTCGATCAAGCCAGGCGTTTTGTTCTCGCATTCGGTCCCGGGCTGCCTTGAGTTCGAGTTGGGTTTGTACCCGAGCCAGGACAATGGCCGGACGGATTGGTTTATGGATGTAGTCAGCGGCGCCTTGCTGCAGGCCCTTCATTTCATCATGATCTTCACCCAAAGCGGTGATGAAGATTACCGGGATAGATTCGGTTTCCGGATTCTGGTGCAAGTGCTCCAGTACTTGGTAGCCATCCATCTCGGGCATCATGATATCAAGGAGAATCAGGTCAGGACGGGGCAACATCTGGGCACAATCCAAGGCTCGTTGCCCTGAATTGGCAACCCGAATATGGTAATGAGGTGAGAGAAGTTCCCCGAGTACCATCAGGTTATGGGGAGTGTCATCAACAATCAGGATGATGGGACGGTTTTCACGGGGGGATGGGCTCATGGCGCGTTCCTGCACGATGATCTGCTTTCATTGTGGCATTTTTTTGGGCAATGTGTGTTACAGTTTTAACTTTGATCCGGAAATATTGTCTAAAGTTAGAATGGAGCAAGTTTGCCCGATGATCTGGCATGGAGTTGCTGTCGTGATCACCGTCACTCGCATTTTGTCCGCCGAACCGTCCTCATGGCCAATGCTGCGTGCCATCTGCAAGGCGATGGGCTTTGTTCGCGCCGATCTGTGGCGGCGCTACGGCGAACTTCAACGCAGCGCGGAACGTGAAAGCCCGACTCTATGACCCGGATATTGTCCGGTTCATGCCGCACACCGAAGTGCGGCGGATTCTGCTGGCGCGTTCCTCCGGCGCAACTGAGCGTCAAGAGGCTTCAGTTGGGCGGCGAAAGCCGCGTCAACGAAGTGCGGATCAATCCTATGAGCAACTTTGCTCAAGTGTATAGGAACAGTGGCGTGGACTGGGATCGTAAAATTGATCGGCAACATTCGGCTTCATTAAAATGGGATGGTCGCAAACGTTTGTTCGGAACGGAAGATGTTCTGCCGCTATGGGTGGCGGATATGGATTTTGCCGTTCCTGAGGCGGTGCAACAGGCGCTTGTTGATCGTGCGGCGCATCCGGTCTTTGGCTACACGGAAGCAGATGGTGCTGCTGAGCGGGCGCTTTGCCTGTGGTGGAGCAGACGCCATGGCTGGCTGATTCAGCCTGAGTGGATCGAACTCGCTCCTGGTGTGGTCCCCTCGCTATATGCTGCGGTCCATGTCTTTACGCATCAAGGCGATGGTGTGCTCATTCAGACACCTGTTTATCCCCCCTTCTTTTCGGCCATCAGTGATCTTGGTCGTCGGTGTGTTGAAAACCCGCTGATATTGGGTGAGGAAGGCTACCGTATTGACTGGGAGCATTTTGAGCGTGTATTGCCTGAGTGCCGTTTGTTTTTACTTTGTTCACCTCATAATCCGGTGGGTCGGGCATGGACTGAGCCTGAATTGCGCCGTATGCTGCAGTTGTGTCGGTTACACGGAGTACAGGTGGTTGCTGATGAAATTCATGCAGATCTGATGCTGGCTGGACAAAAGCATGTTGCAGCGGGTGGTTTAGGGGAACCAGGAATCGTTGTGTTTGTAGCTCCGAGCAAGACCTTCAATATTCCTGGACTGGGGTTGTCGGCGGTGGTTATTGAAGACCCGAACCTGCGTCAACGCTGGCGTTCGTGGAGCAAACAACATCCAGTCAATTTGCACAATCCTTTTTCCCTGCTCGCCTTTGAAGTTGCTTATACAAAGGGAGAACATTGGCTCGATGCTCTGTTGCCTTATTTGACTGCCAATTGCGATGTGGTCACGGAGTGGCTGCGTGGACATCAGCAGGGCTGGGTGCGTGGTGTGCCACCTCAGGCGACTTATCTCTACTGGCTGGATTTTCAGGCTCTGGGCCTTGATGGCAATGCCTTACAGGCGACCTTGATCAAGGCTGGTGTCGGGCTAAGTCAAGGAAGGACCTTTGGCCTTCAAGGAGAAGGCTTTATGCGACTGAACTTTGCCCTGCCAAGAGCTGAGTTGATACAGGCTTTGCACTATATGGACAGGCTTTGCCCTTAAGTGACTTCTAAAGATGTGCACCGTTTGGCATTTTTTTAATATCTGTCTTGTATTTGCGCATTAATGGGCATAAAATTCAATCATCGTGGTTAGAAGAGGTTTGATCTTGGACAGTTCCTGTAGTCGATATCAAGGCGTAGGCAACAAATCCTGATCCAGCTGCTCTCTGGCTTTCTCTGAGCCATCCAGCCGGATTGAGGGTTGGGTGGCAGTCTGATGTTCTCATCATCTGCCTTAAAATTGACAGCTGCACCTTTGGGTGCGTTTGTTTTGCGCAGTCGTTTTTGCTGCGCGACGGGAGGTGTATGATGCTGCATGTACTCTGGGTTCGTGATGCACAGGGTGTACTCAAGGCCGTTTGGGTAGGTATGGGACGTCGTTCAGGCCAGATCATTGACCTGAACGACTATCGGGAAGCCCGTAACCTAGGACTATCGGGTCGGGATGTCTTGCAATCACTCGAATCTCGGTTCATTGAAGGCTGAATGGGGGAGTTTCCATGCACGAAATTCATCCGGTAGTCTCCAGTGCTGTTCTTGACGATGCCCATCAGGGTGCCATTCATGGTGCCCTTGGAAGTGTTCGGGATTCTCTGGATGGAAGACGTTCGTTCTGGCAAAGGGTTCAGACCTTGCTGGCCATTCTCGGTCCCGGTCTTATTGTCATGGTCGGTGACAATGATGCCGGGGCGTTCAGTACGTATGCCCAGGCAGGTCAGAATTATGGCATTAGTCTGCTTTGGACACTGGTGCTGCTGATTCCTGTTTTATACGTTAACCAGGAAATGGTGTTGCGTCTCGGTGTTGTGACAGGGGTTGGGCATGCCCGGCTGATTTTTGAGCGTTTTGGCAGGTTCTGGGGGGCTTTCAGCGTGATTGACCTCTTTCTGCTCAATGCCTTGACTTTGGTAACCGAGTTTATCGGGATTGTCATGGGGCTGCATTATCTTGGAGTCCCAAAAGTTCCCGGTGTGCTGATGTCGATGCTGGTTTTGCTTGCTGCGGTCAGTACTGGCAGTTTCAGGCGTTTTGAACGTTTTGCCTTGACTCTGGTGACGGGTAGTCTGCTGTTGGTTCCACTGTTTGTCATGGTCCATCCACCCATTGCCGCCATGGCCTATCATATGCTTATTCCGGGTTTTCCCAAGGGGTCGCTGAGCGACATCATGCTGCTGATCATTGCCATTGTGGGCACCACGGTCGCGCCTTGGCAGCTGTTTTTTCAGCAAAGCTATGTGATCGACAAACGCATTACCCCCCGCTATATGCATTATGAGCGTATTGACCTTTGGTTGGGCATTGCTGTAGTGGTTATTGGGGCTGCTGCCATGATTGGTTTTACAGCCCGGGCCTTTCAAGGGCACAGCGAGTTTGGCCACTTTCAGGATTCTTACCAGGTTGCCGTTGGGCTTGGGCATTATGCCGGTCGTGCTGCCGGGGTGCTATTCGCCATTGCGCTCATTGATGCCTGCATCATTGGTGCGGCCGCTGTTTCCCTGGCCTCGGCTTATGCACTAGGTGATGTTTTTTCCATACGTCACTCGCTGCATCGCAAACCTTCTGAGGCCAAAGGTTTTTATGTTTTTTATGCCGGTTTGATCAGTGTGGCGGCGATACTGGTTTTGGCTCCAGGCGTCCCGCTTGGGCTGCTCACCAATCTGGTGCAAACCTTGGCCGGTGTTTTGTTGCCCAGTGCGACCGTCTTTCTTTTATTGCTTTGTAATGATCGTCAGGTTCTTGGGCCATGGGTTAATTCTGCAGCGACCAATGTCTTTACAACGATCGTGATTGCTTTGCTGGTGATTCTTTCCATGATCCTCACCCTATCTGTTCTGCTACCGAATATGAACGGCTGGCAAATGCTGGCTGTTGTGGTGTTTTGTCTGCTGGCGGCAGTGCTGGTGACGGTCGTGGCGCGAGGTTGGGATCGGCGCCATGCTCGACGGCAGCCTCAATTGCTGCTCGAACCCTTTCAGGAACGTTTATCTTGGCGAATGCCACCGTTGCACTTGCTGCTTCCGCCCCGTTTAAGCATGCTCGATCGAAGCTGGCTGGCCATCTTGCGCCTTTATTTGGTGGTGGCTGCCGGTATGGTGATGGTCAAACTGGTGCACATGACTCTGATGCACAGCTAATCATTGGGCATGTGCAATGACCCGGTTGCGACCGCTGTTTTTCGCTTGGTAAAGTGCGCTATCGGCCCGTTCGACGACATCAGTTCGACTGTCTTCCGGCCTGAAAGCCGTTAGTCCAATACTGACGGTACATGAACCTGCACGTCCCATCGCGGTGGATTCAATGCGCGAGCGTATTTTTTCCGCCAGACAGAGTGCTCCCGATACTTCGGTATGAGGCAGGATGATCATGAACTCCTCGCCACCCCAGCGTGCAACAGTATCGGATGAACGTACCTGTTGTTGCATCAGTGTTGCGATGGTCTTGAGGACATGATCACCGGTTTCATGTCCGAACTGGTCGTTGACCTTCTTGAAATAATCTACATCAAGCATCAACAGTGAGGAAGATTCATGCTTGCGTCGCATGCTGGCCAAAGTACGCTCGATCATGGCTTCGACATGAACCCGGTTGAATAGTCCGGTCAGATGATCGGTGATTGACAGACGGTGCAGGGTTGCATTGGCCTCCTCAAGTTCGCAGGTTACGGCGCCAATGAAATGGACGAGTGAGGCAATGACCCGGCTGTGTTGATGAGCATAGGGATCCCAGTGCGTTGAATTAGAATGTTTGGGCATTGCAGTTGACGCAATCCATGCTGGCTGAATTTGTGGTAATGGTCCTTCGCGCATGGCCACAGCCATGAAACTGGCATTAAGCAGTTGTGGATGGCCTATGGCGTCCGAATAAAACTCGCCGTACGTATAAAAACCGGAAGCATGGCCTAAGTGGGCAAAGGTTATCGTCTCAAGACGACTGTCCTCTTGCAGCAGGTAACGTCGGCAACCGCATACAAAAAGCAGCAGACATTCGGGCAGCAGACGTTGCAAGTCCTGTTGCATACCTCCGACATCTTCGAGCATGCGATGGGGATCGCCATACCCTAACCGAAAGGACTCTCCTTCCTGCATATCAGCCATGAACTGAAGCGCCCCGTCTGAATCACGCCCAATCGGGACTCGGGCAAGCAGTTTGCCGTTGCGCTCTAGTAAAAAAGGAAATTCTGCGGCCATCATGGCAAAATCTTCATGCTCAGGTGCATGAATGTAGCGTCGATACATATCCAGAGCACGCATATGATTGATGCCTTGGACACTCATCCCGGAACTCTGGGTAACCCGCAAGCTTTGACCAATGGATTGCCAACCCAAAACCTGACGGCATTCAATCACAAGGACGTCACTAATAAAGAGCACGGCAACGGCTGCACAGGTCATAAACTGATTGTCTGCATAAATCCAGGCTTCTTGCATGGCCGCATAATCACCTGCACCGCCGCCAAAGACGGGATAGCCCGAGCTCGTTTCGCCGAGACCATGCAGAAAACTCTGTACATTCATGCTCAGGGGTGTGGCAAGGAGCAGCATGCCCTTTGGGGCTGTCGGCTGTTGCGAGACCCAATGACCCAGTTTCATGCCCTGGCTTTTCGGGTCGTTCGGATCAACAATTATGCTTTGGCTTTGGAGCCGGGTGTTTTCAAACAGACTGATGAGTACCAGCGTTGAACCGGTCAGGGTTTCTCCTTCCAGAATCTCGCCAACTGTACTAGCTCCAATAATACAGGCAGAAGGAAAGTTTTGTTGCACTGCGCCTGCTATCGTGGCGATTTGGCTACGATCCTGCGGTGATGCATAGATCTGGACAAGCATGGCGTGTTCTTCGCGTTTGGCTTGCAGCAGGTCGGGGGCACTCAGCAGTTCCTGCAAAGCAGAGCTGTCAATGATGCGCTGAACCCGGAATTTCATGTTCAACCTCGCATGTCTATTACGACATCATATTATGGAACATTGATTCAAGGCAAATGCGCTATCAATTCACTGAGATTCGGAGTAGGTTTTGGCCCCCTATAAATTGCCAAATATAGGGCTGGACACAAAGCCAAGGCTTGTAGTTCAGAAGCCGCATGCCACGCAAATCAACCGACCGACAAGACCTCCAGAACCGACTGGCAGAATTGTCAGGGTTTGAACAGTTAAAATAGTAGTTGCGCATTCCTGCGCTTTCGTGTATATTTTGCGAATGTCTCGCAAAATGGTCAGTATTCATGAAGCCGCCGAGTTCCTGGGCGTTGCAGCGCA
>JAJZUM010000204.1 GCA_021848605.1 Pseudomonadota bacterium
CCGATCTACCCGTTGTATGCAGCACGCCTTTGGGTTTACCCGTTGAACCCGAGGTATAAAGAATAAACAGAGGGTCTTCTGCCTGCATGGGTTCCGCAGGACAAGCCGTTGTCATGTGTGGAACCAGATCGTCATACCAGACATCACGTCCTTGCTTCCAGTGTACCGGGCTTCCGGTTCGACGTACCGTTAACACGGTGTGAACAAGCGGACACGCTTCAAGTGCTTTGTCGGCATTACTCTTGAGCGGGACAGATTTGCCACCACGTACGCCTTCATCAGCCGTTATAAGCGCTACGCATCGACCATCCAAAAGACGGTCCTTAAGTGATTCGGGTGAGAATCCCCCAAAGACAACGGAGTGTATGGCACCAATACGAGCACAGGCTAGCATGGCATAGACTGCCTGGGGAATCATCGGCAAATAAATACAGACAACATCCCCTTTCTTGACGCCACGGGCCTTGAGTGCATTGGCAAGCCGGGTTACTTCCTCAAAAAGTTGCCGATAAGAAATAGTCTGGTCATGTCCTGGTTCGTCACCTTCATAGATCAGCGCTGTCTGGGCAGCACGTTTAGGGAGATGACGATCTACGCAATTGTAGCATGCGTTCAAGGTTGCCCCATCGAACCAGCGTGCCAATCCTGTTTGCCAATCCTGATTCATCACGGTGTGCCAAGGTGTAAACCAATGCAACAGTTCCTGGGCACGTTCTGCATAAAAGTGTTCAGGGTTTTCAATAGATGCTTTATACCAGGCATCATAGGTGGCTCGATTAATGCGGGCTTGTGCGGCAAATTCAGGGTTGACCGGGTGTCGTTCGATCGCAAACATGGTGAGATCCTGCTGGACGATAAAAATGGGCTTATCTAATAAATCTAGATCGAAAAGCGCGTTCCAGCAAACATCAAACGGAGTTAATCGGTCATTGCCTGCGTACAGAAGTCATTGAGATCAAGAATTGAGAAGGGCCAGTCCAACTGAGGACCATCGATAAAACCAACAACTGGAATGCGTGTTCCAAAAAGTGTCAGACCATCGGGTAGATCAACGACGTCGACAATATGATATTCGATCCCAAGCAAAGACAGCATCTGCTGGGCTTGCTCGCATAAATGGCATCCTTCAGTACTAAATAGTGTCAAACCCATCATGATTTTTCCAGACAAAAAAAGCGAAGATGACCCTTAAGTGAATGACATCCTTCTTGAAGAAAATCACGTTCCTGTAAACCGGCTTTGAGGAGGTGAGGGTCGGGCTGAAAACTTTTTTCATCAACAGCCAGCCAGATCTGGCCCCCCGGAGTCAGTTGACGACTAAGACGGCTAAACCACTCAGCATGTACATCTCTCCAGCGAAATCCCTGGCGCTTTTGCTCAGCATAGTGGCTTTTGGGTGGAGTGATCAGAACCATGTCCTGCTTGGGAAGCAGATGCAGCCATCGGTCGGGGTCTTCGTGGCGCAAATGCAACAGCGCCGGATCGAAACCATTTAACGCCCATTGCCGCTTCGCCCAAGCAGGCCAGTGCGGGCGGGGTTCCCATTGTTGTACGAAACAATCAGGATGCGCTAATTGCAACGATAATGAACTGTTGTGACTGAACAGATGCAAAACACGCTGTGGTTTGCGGTCAATGACGTATTGGTACAGGCGATGTAAGGGTAATTGCAAGCCTGCATCGTCGGAACGGGCACAGTCCAGCTGATATGTGACGGAGGCGAGTTGAACGACTTGCCAGTCCGGTCGGGGGGCATGCCCGGCTCGGGCAATACGGATGTGGTCACGTTGCAAATTAAGCGTAGAACGAATGATGTTCATCGCCTCCTGCCATTGTTCACGTGGCATGGCCGTCAGTTCTACAACATTGAATAGATCGCCATAGCGATCAACCCGCAATGGCCACTCGCGGCAATAATGATCATAAATGCGGACAATTTCAGAATCACGCCATCCAAGATACAGTGCCTCAGCCAGGGCATGCTCAGCTCGAGGTTCAACCGGCCCGAAGCTGATGATCGATCGTACGACAGGAGTTCCATGGCAAAGGCGAATGTAACAGATCTCGGCACCATTATGGACGCGCATGTTTGCATCAGTCGTCATGCCCATCCGATCAAGCCATTCAATGCGTGGTGCGATGACACAACTGTAGAACTCAGGGCAACGCTGACGCATACGCTCTGCCAGTGCCTGATAAAGCAATGGAGCACTGTCTTCATCGCCGAGTCGATCACCATAAGGGGGGTTGGTCACCATAAGTCCACGATCATGCAAGGTGTCCAGTTCCGCAAGGGGGCGTACGGCCAGATCAACCCATTCAGAATAACCCGCTGCTTCCAGATTATTTCGTGTCGCCCTGATGGCGTCAGCTGAAGCGTCTCGACCGAGTACGTGGTAGCCTTCTTTGGGTTGATATTGTCGGCGTGAGCTGGCTTCGTCCACAATTCGGGTCCATAAATCCGAATCATGACCCTTCCAGGCCAAAAAACCCCAGTGCTGACGCTGTAGTCCGGGGGCATGGTCCGCAAGCATCATGAGTGCTTCGAGCAAAACAGTACCGGAACCGCACATGGGATCAAGAAGTTTCTTGAATGTGGTGTTGGGCCAACCGGCACGACGCAGCATGGCTGCTGCCAACGTTTCCTTGATGGGGGCATCACCAATATGAATACGAAGATGGCGTCTGTGCAGGCTTTCCACAGAGAAGTCAAGATAAAGTGTTGTTCGTTCTTTGCCAACATGGACCAGCAATGGAACATCAGGCTGCTCGGTTAAAACGTTAGGGCGAATTCCCGTTCGATCGCGCCAAAAGTCGACATAGCCATCCTTGATTCTCAGCGCTGTCAGTTGCTGCGGCCAGTCCAGGCCAGAATCAATTCGGGCACGAACTGCCAGAGTTGCATCAGCCTCAAAGTGTTGATCCCAAGGCAGCGTTCGTACCCAGGCACTGATCTGATCAGCAGGCAGGGTAGCCGTCTCAAACAACGGCATGTAGACACGTGAAGCCAAGCGAGACCAGAGACAGCAACGATAGGCACCCTCCTGATCGGTTTCGACCTGCACGACTTTTTTGTGCTTTACCAGAATCATGTGACCAAATGATTGCAGTTCGTCGGCAAGCAGGCCTTCAAGGCCCTCGGCACAAGTGATGGTTAGATTCATTAACGTCCTGAAAAAAAATAGTTTATTCGTAACAACTTAATTCTAATAGCTTGAACTGCTATAAACCAGTTTTAATAGAAAAAATTCGTTGAACACAAAGCTCAAAATAGGAGTATTCCTATAGGTGAGGATCCTCTTGCGATTAAGCGAATGATGTTGGCCAGCATCATTTTAGACTATGCAGGTTTGGGGTAGACATATGAAGCGACAAAAAAGGGATCGTTCCGAGCATGTGTTTGTCAAGGGCTTTCAAAGCGGCGCAGGGGGGAGGTCGCTTGATCTGTGTCCTTATCAGGATTTGCAGTTGCGGCATCGTTGGCTTTCCGGCTGGCGTGAGGGTAGGGCAGCTTTCCATCAAGGGTTGTCTGGTGTTAGCCTGATCGGCATGACACCCGGGATGTCTGGTTTTCATCACTAGCGGTTTCGGTTTCTTCGGCGATCTGATGACAGGAGGTTCTTATCGACGTGTTGCAGGGTACTAAAGTCAATTAAATACGCAAGGCTCTTTGAGCCGAAATAGGGGACATGAGCCCCAGACCCGCTCGCTGAAGCGGGTTTTTTGTATTTTTTCTCCACGCACTATGAATCTATTTCCGGGATTGATCTATATCAATGTTCAATTCATTGAGCTTCTTGCAAAAGTCGATTTTTTTGAGGGAAAAAATTTTCACCGAGCCCGAAAAGAGGCTTTCACTGAACTACTTACC
>JAJZUM010000205.1 GCA_021848605.1 Pseudomonadota bacterium
GCCCGTCCCAGGACTGATTGAACCTCCTGTGTTTTTCCGAGCAATGTCAGGGTTTGAGCCATGCCTTGCAGAGCCATAAATAAATCGGGTTGATGAGACAGGGCGCTGGAAAAGGCTTGGTGTGCTAATTCAAGTTCATGATCTTGAAGGTGTAAATATCCAATCAAAGCCAGTGCTTCTTCATGGTTGGGGTCATGTTCCAGTAGCCGAAGCAAAGCAGAACGAGCAGCCTGACGGTATCCTTGTCCAAGTGCTATTTTTCCAAGTCCTAGCAATGCTTTTGGGTGGCGATCATGTTCAGACAATATACGCACGTATTGCCATTTCGCCTGCTCATCCTGGCCATGACGTAGATAGTCTTCAGCAAGGGCAATTTGATCGTCTGCGCTCATCGCTCTATGTTCGAATGATTAAGAATAACCGCACTAAACGGAACTTGGTTTTTTGGCCAGTTTTCTTTGCAAAGTTCGCCGATGCATATGTAAACTACGTGCAGTGGCTGAAATATTACCCTGATTGAGTTGTAATGCCTGTTGCAAATGCTCCCACTCCAATCGATCGACGGACATCAATCCCTCGTCCATAACATCAATCACCGGTTCATGACAAAGTGCTACCAGTATTTCTGCGATTGTGGCTGGCTTGGCCAAATAATTGTATGCCCCTTTTTTTACAGCCATAACCGCTGTGTTCAAGCTAGCGTAGCCCGTGAGCATCAGGATTCTCATGGTTGGTGATGAGGATTTCAGTGGTTCTATCCATTGTAAACCACTTTCTCCATCAAGTTTTAAATCCAGAATACAGGCATCGGGCTGATGCTTTGTGGCTAATTGACAGGCATCATGCGGTGAAGTTGTCTTCCATACTTGGTGTCCTCGGTGTTGAAGAGACCGCATCAAAACTTCTGAAAAAACGACGTCATCATCAACAATAAGAAAATTCATGCATGCAATTCCATGGAATACTGATTTTAATCTTTGAGCCCACCGGCGAGGTATCAAGGACCGTTAATGTTCCCTGCCATTTTTTTAGTGTCCGCTCAGCCAGTAACCATCCCATCCCCATGCCTGAGCCATTTGCCACAGCCTGTAAACCAAGATTTTTCAATAACGGCTGATCAATACCACAGCCATCATCCTCAACAATCATGACCCAATCCCCGTTCTGGTCACTGTAGAAGCGAACAAGCACCTTTGTACGTGCTACCTTGGCCGCATTGTGCAAGAGATTCTGGATCACGGGTATGAGACCCATGGGCAAACCGATGGAGACTTCAATACTGTTTTTGATTAACCAGTCAATGCCTGGGTGCAAAATCTGTACGCCCAACAGAAGATCATCCATGACCTCTTCGAGCGGACGAGACCATGGTTCTTGGGACTCTTGGGCGCGATGCCTCAACTGAGTCAAAAGATTTCTTCCCAAATTAAGCTGTTGCAGCATGAGTCGATAAGTGTCCATGCGAGGACCAGTCATTCCCTCCTCCATGAGGTCTTCCAGGAGTAGTGCCAAAGTATTCATCGGGGTCGCCAAACTATGGGCCGTACTTGCCGCCATCGTTGCAAATCCCAGTAAATGTTCATCGCGCAAGATTTGCTCACGTTGTTCGGTAAGCATGTTGTCACGCCGTTGATTACTCCGACGCATCCAGACACTTAAAGCCGTAATGAGTGTCAAACTAAAAACAAAGTCCAAAGCCATTCCGCGAATATGCCAAGTATACGTGGATGTAAGCATGACTTCATCCCCGTGGTGCATCATGTCAAAAGGAATCATTGGACGATAATGCAACAGCAAAAAACCATAGGCCGATAGTGAGCCAGCCCAAAGCACCAGGACATAACGCACATCCAGCATCCATGCTGCCAGACAAACAGGGACAATCAGCCAAAAAATAAATGGATTGGTACTTCCTCCGGTCTGGGAAAGCAGCAGTGTCATCAGGAGCATATCCAAAGCCAACTGCACGAACAACTCTCGGCCGTGTGCCAAACGATGCACAAGGAACATGCGTATCAGGGAAGCAAATTCTAAAGCCGTCATTAGGCTCAGCAGATACCAGATTTCAGCCCTTAGCAATATTTGTTGGTGGAAATAATAATCAGAAACGCCAAGCAACAAGATAATTTGTACAATTTGAAGCCCTCGGGCAACTTGGATAACCAGAAGTTCATGGTGTCTTTGGATATGCCCGAGCCAGTATGATTTTATTAACGAGTGCACAGTTGTATCTTCTCGGATTTTTGCAGACAGTGTACTAGAATTTGTGGCACGCGATCATCTGCTGGATATTCATGTGTCTCAGACCCAATCTAAAACAAGCCTTAAACTCCTGCTGCAGTGGCGTGTTACGGCCTTGACGGTAGTTCTTGGAATTTTGTCTCTTGGATTGGGGTTTCGCGTTGTCTATCAACATTCACGAGATGCTTCTTTTGCCGAAATCAATCAGAACGTATTTGCAATTCGCGACACGGCCTCTATAGCTATTTACACCCATAACAAGGTGTTGGGCGACGATGCTGTGCATGTTTTGATCAACAACCCGCTGATTTGTAGTGCCAAGGTTGAAGATAATCAAACGCCCTTCAAACGAATTGCCCTAAAAAACAGCAGTTGTGTTCAACAAAAAACATACAGAATCTCCTCACCTTTTGCTTCGGATCAGCCAATCGGTCTCGTTGTTGTGGGCATCAATGAAGCACTTGTTGAAGAACGCGCTTTACGAACTGCGCGCCTAATTTCAGTCATGATGCTGCTGGTTCTGCTCGGCTCGAGTATTTCTCTGGCATTGGCCAGTCAGACCCTGCTGACACGCCCACTGACCGAACTTGCCCGCACCATTCACGCACTCAAGCCCGGGACGTCGTTTCGACTGCAAATTCCCAAAATTCATCGAAACACTGAACTTGGTGTGCTAATTGAAGATATCAATCAACTGCTCAAAACTGTTGAGCATACCTTGAACGATGAACGTATGCTCCGAATGTTCATCCATGCACTGCAACAACAATATCAATCCATCTTTGACCAGGCACGAACGGGTATTGCTCTCATTGATGAAACAGGACGTTGCATGTTGGCAAATCCAGCTTTTGCCAACATGCTTGGCCTGAATTTTCTACCAGAAGGGCCCTTTTGTATGTTACCGAACTGGTTGAGCGAGCACTTCCCCCCAGAAAGCCCAATGCTAACCCTTATGGAACGTGCTCGAGGCAGCACAGAGATTCATTCAAAAGATATTGCATTGGATGCTGATGAAGATGATCCTGTTTGGCTGAATGTATCCGTATCCACACATCTTTCAGAACAGACTTCAGAACTGACCAATAGCCCATGTCGGATGTTGGAATGTATTCTTATTGATATTTCCGAACGCAAACGTGAGGAAGAAGAGCATCGTTTCAAAGCGCAACATGACCTCTTGACCGGCTTATTCAACCGCTCGGGTGGCGAAGCTGTCATTCTTGATCATTTGCGCAACCATCTTGATCCACCACGTGGTGCAATTCTTGTCATGGATCTGGATCGTTTCAAACTAATTAATGACACTTACGGACATGCTGCCGGTGATCTGGTTCTAAAAAAGACGGCTGAACGTCTCAAAGATCAATTGCGTTCCATTGATGTGATTGCGCGTTTGGGTGGCGATGAGTTCATGATAGGGTTATTTCATGTGGAATCGTTTCATGCACTCCCTGCCATACTCGATCGAATCCTTGCCGCACTTACCAGCCCCATAGAACTTGCGCCCGGACAAACGGATTGGGTAGGTGCATCGATCGGCATCTGTGTTGTTCCAGAGATCGACTCG